>NC_002932.3:0-137500 GCF_000006985.1 Chlorobaculum tepidum TLS | reverse complement strand
CCGACTTGTAGACGCGGCCCATCGTCAGGTTGCAGGCCTGCGAGGTCGGTTCGTCGAGGAAGCGCTCGTAGTGGCCAAGATCGAGATCAGTCTCAGCGCCGTCGTCGGTCACGTAAACCTCGCCATGCTGGTAGGGCGACATCGTACCGGGATCGACGTTGATGTAGGGATCGTATTTCTGGATCGCCACGCGCAATCCGCGGGACTTGAGCAAAAGGCCAAGCGAAGCAGAAAGGATGCCCTTTCCAAGAGAGGAGATCACCCCGCCGGTTACAAAAATATGCTTTACATTCTTCGGGCGCGCCATACCTTTCTAACAATAATTAAGTGATAACAGTCGAATTCATTTCCGGAGAACGCCCGGCTCTCCGATCAATACCTCTTTCGTCAGCCGGTTTGGATCACAAACAATCCATGCTCAGAACTCCAGGTCGATCTGCCCCTCGTCGCCAAGCGGCTCGGTCGCCGAGTCGTCGTCGCTCTTGGGCACGCGCGCCGTGGCAGAAATCCTGTCGCCGGCATCAAGCCTGATGAGCCTGACTCCCGAGGTGTTCCGACCAAGCACCCGGATGTCCGAAACGTGCTGGCGGATGACGATGCCGTTGGTCGTGATGATGATCAGGTCGTCCTCGTCGTTGACGTCGAGCAGACCGACCAGGTTGCCGATTTTCTCGTGCGCCTTGATCGTGATGACGCCCCGCGCGCCGCGCTTGGTCATGCGGTAATCCTCGACCTTGCTGCGCTTGCCGTAGCCATTGTCCGTAACGGCGAGCAACGAGGTGTCGTTGCGCTTGGTGGTAACCATCGAGATGCAGCGCTCATCTTCGTCGAGCGTGATTCCCTTGACGCCCATCGCGGTGCGGCCCATCGAGCGAACCTCCGATTCCGGAAACCGGACGGCGTAACCGGAGCTTTTAGCCAGAATGATCTGGTGATCGCCATCGGTAAGGCGCGCCTCGATCAGCTCGTCGCCCTCATCGATGGTAATGGCGTTGATGCCGGTGCGGCGCGGATGCGAGTACTCCTCGAGGCTGGTCTTCTTGACGATACCTTTGGCCGTGGCCATGATGATGAAGTGCGGATCGTCGAAGTTCCGGACATTGATATAGGTTCTGATTTTCTCGCCGGGCGGAAGCTCCATGATGTTGGCCAGCGAGCGACCTCGAGCGGCCCGTCCGGCCTCCGGGATTTCATACACTTTGAGCCAGTAACAGCGTCCGGCAGTGGTGAAAAAGAGGATATAGTTATGCGTGGAGGCGATGAACATATGCTCGATGAAATCCTCGTTCTTCGCCTGCGCTCCGGCCACGCCTCTTCCACCGCGGTGCTGGCGACGATAGCCAGAAACGGGGAAGCGCTTGATGAAGCCCTCGTGGGTAATGGTGATGACCACATCCTCCTGGGCGATCATATCCTCAATCGAAAAGTCGCCCTCCTGCGGACGAAGCTCGGTGCGGCGTTCATCGCCATAAACGTCGCTGACCTTGAGCAGCTCGGCTTTGATGATCTCCATCTGCTTGGCCGGACTTTCGAGAATCGATTTCAGCTCTTCGATGAGTGCGAGGGTTTCGCGGTACTCGTCGTCGATCTTCTGGCGTTCCATGCCAGTCAGACGCTGCAAGCGCATTTCGAGGATTGCCTTCGACTGCGCCTCGGTCAGGCCAAAGCGGTCCATAAGGCGGCTCTGAGCAGCCGGAGTATCGGGAGACTGGCGGATTGTCGAGATCACCTCGTCGAGATTGTCGAGGCAGATTTTGAGACCTTCGAGGATGTGCGCGCGCTTTTCGGCAGCGTTGAGGTCATACTGCGTGCGACGCAGTACAATCTCGTTGCGATGCCGGATATAGTACTGCATCATCTCCTTGAGGTTCAAAACGCGCGGCACACCATCGACAAGCGCTAGCATAATCACCCCGAAAGTATCCTGCATCGGGGTGTGCTTGTAAAGATTGTTCAGCACCACCTTGGCCACGGCGTCGCGTTTCAGCTCGATCACCAGGCGCATACCTTCGCGGTCGGATTCGTCACGGATATCGGCAATGCCCTCAACCTTCTTGTCGTGCACCAGCTCGACGATCTTCTCGATGAGCCTGACCTTGTTGACCTGATAGGGAAGTTCGGTAACGATGATCGACTCGCGACCGTTTTTCTGCGTCACCTCTACGACGGCTCTGGCCCGGATCACCACCTTGCCGCGACCGGTCAGGTAGGCCTGACGAACACCTTCGTAGCCGTAGATAATGCCGCCGGTGGGAAAGTCTGGCGCAGTGACGTGCTTCATCAGGTCGCCAATCTCGATCTCGGGATTCTCGATGAGCGCGATCAGGCCACTGACCACCTCGCGCATGTTGTGCGGCGGAATGTTAGTCGCCATACCAACCGCGATACCCGAAGCGCCATTGACCAGCAGGTTCGGAATCGCCGCCGGAAGCACCGTTGGCTCTTCGAGCGAATCGTCGAAGTTGAGCGAGAAATCAACCGTCTCCTTGTCGAGGTCCTTGAGCATCTCGCCAGCGATGGCCTTCATGCGCACCTCGGTGTAACGCATGGCCGCAGGGGAGTCGCCATCGACCGAGCCGAAGTTGCCCTGGCCGTCGATCAGCGGATAACGCAGCGAAAAATCCTGCACCATGCGCACAAGACTGTCGTAAACAGCGGAGTCGCCATGCGGGTGATACTTACCGAGCACTTCACCGACGACACGAGCCGATTTCTTGTACGGCTTGCCCGCCTGCAGACCCAGCTCGTGCATGCCGTAAAGCACGCGGCGATGCACCGGCTTCAGACCGTCCCGGACATCGGGAAGCGCTCGACTGACAATAACCGACATTGAATAGTCGAGATAAGAATCCCGCATTTCCTCTTCAATACTGATCGGCAATATTTTCTCGCGCTGCATAATCGATGCCCTGACTTTGATTTACCCTGAAAAACAATGGCGTAATGTATAAAATAGCTTGAAAAACGTAAAGCTCCGGAGCGTTCCCGGCAGGTGGCCCGTCAACCTTCCTGCAGCTCCTCCTGCTCGTCTGATGGCTCCGGAGCAGTGACGACCGTGACCGGAGCATCGGACCAGAGCGATTCGAGATCATAGAATTTGCGATCGTCGGGCTGAAAGATGTGCACGACCACATCGACATAGTCGATCAGCACCCAGCGCAGGGTATCGAGACCTTCGATGTGCATCGGACGTTCACCCTCTTCCTTGATCTCATCAACAATATAATCGGTTACCGCCTTGGCTTTACGCTCCGAGTCGGCGGTAATAATCACAAAAAAATCGGTCACGCTCGTCAGGCCGCGGACATCCAGAATCTTGACATCTTCACCCTTCTTTTCAAGCGACAACTCCGCAACTCTTCTGGCAAGCAACTCACTCATCGCCACTTCACGAGCTTCAACGCCGGAAGAGGCCACATGTTCCGAACGGGACATAGATAACCGTTTTAATGAAAAAAAATCGTTCAACAGGGAAGCATTCCCACCAGTCAATATAGCAATAATGCGCTATTGAACTAACCATAAAACAAAACAGTAACCCGCCAGCAACGACCTGTTCCGGCATGGCAAAAACGGGTGGTAGCGCGTCGGCTTAGCCCTGCCGCTGCGCAGGAACAAACGCCTGCCGGTAATCGGGAAGCGTTCCGGTGGCCGTTCCCGCGGCACCTTCCGCAAGCGATTTACAAGCATGGGAGAGAAGGGTTGCCGCGCTGAAAAAGGATGCGTCGAAAAGATATGGCGCGAGCGAAGGGGCCTGTTCAGCAAGGAGGTCAACCGGGCGGCTGACCATGACGAGGCTGCCGGTCAAGACGGCAATCCGCTCGGGCAGTTCGGAAACGAGGCAACGCGAACTTTCGATCTCTGAAAGCGCCCCGTCCTTCAGCGCGAACATTGAATAGAAATACTCGCCCGCCCTCGACGGAATCACTGGCACAATATACTTTGTCGCGGTGTGTTTCGCGGCGGCATCCGCCATGGCGAGCAAAGTCGGCACCGGCACCAGTGGCAAATCTGCACCGAAGGCGATGCCCTTGGCCACGGAGAGGCCGATGCGCAGCGCGGTGAAGGAGCCGGGGCCGGATGAAACTGCAACGCCATCGAGTTCAGCCGCCGTCAAGCCCGCCTCGTCCATAACCTGCATGACGAGCGGCACCAGCGATTCGGCGGTTTTCTGCCACTCCGCAAGACGGCGCTCGACCATACGCTCGCCGTTGCTGGCCGCCGCGCTGGCGAAACCGTGAGTACACTCAATGGCAAGAATCTTCATGAGGCCGCGTTCAGGTTATGACAATTTTCCGCTGACTCTCCCCGGCGATGAACAACTGCACGCGTCTGGTGTAGCGCCTGTCGAGCGAAGCGAACCGTTCGCCCCATTCGACCACCGACAGAAAAGGCCCGGAAAGATAGTCGTCGAACCCGGCGGAATCAAGCTCCTTTTCCGATTCGAGCCGGTACAGATCAAAGTGGTGCAGCTCGAAAGGCTGGCCTCGCAACAATCCTTCATAAATGTTCATCAGCGAAAAGGTCGGGCTGGAAAGCTGTTCCTCGCAGCCAAACGCCTCGGTGATGCCACGCATGAACTCGGTTTTTCCGGCGCCGAGCGGGCCGGTCAGGCACACCGTATCACCAGGTTTCAGCCCGGAAGCGAACCTCCGGGCATATTCGCGCGTTTCATCCGCCGACCTCGACAAAAACTCTCCCCTCATGCCTCCGTCTCCAGTGAATGGAACACCATGCCGGTCATCACCTTCGGGTAGAACCAGGTGGACTTCTGCGGCATCGCCTCGCCCGAAACAGAGACATCGATCACCTGCTCGACCCGAACGGAACGAAGCACAATGCCGAGCTGCGCCTTGCCCGACACCACAGCCTCGAACACATCGGCCGTTTTGCTCGTGTAGGTGAGGTTGCTCTGGCGCGCCATCGCCTCGGATGAAATGCCGAGAATCTGACCGAGCACCAGATCATGCAGCACCACCACATCGAGGCTCTGCAACGCTTCCGGCACCGGCGTCGAAAGCACCTCGGAAGGTTTCGGATCAAGCGAAATGCCGAGCACCATGCCGGGCAGCACGATGCCAAAAACCTTTGCCGAATCGCCCGTCTCGAGAAACTCGTCGAGAGCGCTTCTGCCGGGCAGCTCCCATACGGTGAACCAGCGGTCGAGCTGGGCGATGAAACTTTCCGGATCGAACGACTCGATACCGTGCACGAGACGGTGAATCGGCAGAATCAGGAGCCCATCGTCGTAAATGTTCGACAGGTAGGTCATGATATAATTATATGGCTCCCGACCGGTATGACCGGGATTCGAGGCCGCCCGCTCGTTCCGGTACGCGATGCCGGTTTCGTAGCGGTGATGCCCATCGGCGATGTAGACTTTCTGTTCTGCAAGTACCGACTGCGCAACGGAAATCAGCGCGGGATCGGCGACGCGCCACAGCCGGTTGCGCACGCCCTGGAGGGTGGCGTCGATCAACGGTGCGTTCCGTTCAGCGAACTCGCTGATCGCTTCATCAGCCCGGCGGGAGGAATCAGCATACAGGCCAAAAATGCTGCTGATATTCGCCCCTGTCTCGCGGAACATCTTCAGCCGGTCGGCCTTCGGTCCCGACAGCGTGCGCTCGTGCGGCAGCACCTCACCCTCGGAGAAATCGTACAGCCTGAGCGCGACAAACACTCCTTTTCGGGTGCGGGTCACACCATGCTCGTCCTCAAAGGTCTGGAAGCAGGGATAGAGCGCAGGCTCGCCGTCCTGCGCGAGAACGCCGGAAACCAGCCACTCGCGCAGGCGACTCGACGCAGCAGCGTAGGGATCGGCCTCGGACGGCAGCTCAAGCCGCACGGCATTGTAATCGGAACGCGCATACAGCTCCTGCTGCATAGCTGGCGGGATGGCGTCGTATGGCGGGCAAATCAGGTTTGCTGCATCCCCGGAGAGATCGGGGCCGTAAACAATCCCCTTGAACGGCGCGATTTCAGGCATGGCTTATGGAGTTTAAAGGTTATTCGGCATGGTCTCTCTGTGAAATCCAGAAATCGTTGACGCCCTCCTTGACGATGACGGAGATTTTCCGGTTACGGCACAGTTCGAGCACGGCCAGAAAGGTCACGACAATCACGATCGCTTCCCGGAATTCCTGAAACAGCGAGGTGAAGGAGACCTGCAGCCGCTCGCCGAGGCGCGCCATGATCAGGGCGCTCTGCTCTTCGACCGTCACCGGCGCATCGGTCACATTCTGCGTCCGCACCTTCGGCATGTTGTCGAGCACCGACTGGTATGCCAGCATGAGATGATAGAGGGTCGGACGGTTGACCGGCTCGTCCATCTCGTCGATCACCGCAGGCTCCAGCTCCTCGAAGTAGCCGCGCGGAAACATCCGCTCCCGGTCGAGCGCCATCAGCTCCAGTTCCGAGGCGCCCTCCTTGATCCGCTTGTATTCGAGCAGGCGCTGCACCAGCTCGGTTCGGGGGTCGAACTCGTCGGCCTCGCCATCCACGGGTTCCGCGCGGGGAAGCAGCATTCGCGCCTTGATGCTCATGAGCATCGACGCCATGTAGATGAATTCGGCGGCAACCTCCAGATTCAGCCGACGCATGGCGTGGATGTAGGCGATAAAATCGCCAGTGATTTTGGAAATCGGAATATTGTAGATGTCAAGCTCGTCCCGCTTGATAAAAAACAGCAGAAGGTCGAGGGGGCCTTCGAATTCTTCAAGACTGATGCGAAACATGCAAGCCCTGTTGATTTCGGATTGAGTGGGCCGACAATGCGCCCCACCACTTGGCAAGAGCGGGAACAAAGATGCCGTCAGCAGACCTGTTTACTGTGTAAGGTACAGACTTTCCGTTTATTTTTTCGAACCGTGATCGGTATTTTTATTCAAAAGCTTCCGGTTCACGGCAAAACTGCACGAAACCAAACACCTCCGTTCCACGACTCCATGAAGCGCTTTACGACATTTATCGTACTTGCTGCTGCAGCCACCGTCCTGCTTGGAGGCCCGTGTGCGGCACAATCATCCGAAAGCTATTTCAACGAAGCGCTTTCAATGCACCGTGCAGGCAATCTCAATGAGGCGATCCGCTTATACTCCAAGGCTATAGATAATGACAACCGATACGTCATGGCCTACCAGATGCGGGCCGCAATATGGCAAAAGCTGCACCAGTTCCAGAGAGCAATCACCGACTACACCATGGTTATCGAACTCGGTGACCCCTTGTTCCAGGCAGCAGGTTACTACAATCGCGGCGTAGTCAAAAACATGAACGGTCATTACGCCGAGGCCATTTCTGACTTCACCCAGGCAATAAATCTTGACCAGAAAATGGCGGCAGCCTATTTTCATCGCGCCATCGCCCGAATCAAAACCGGTGACAGCACCGGCGCTTTCGATGATTTCAGGCAGGCCGCCCGGCGTGGCGATCCGGATGCCGAGCGCTGGCTCGACGCCACCACGCCCGGCTGGAAACAGATGAAATAAAGAATCGGTATGAAAAGAAAACGCCGCAGGGATTTCTCCTTTGCGGCATTTTCTTTTCGCTTAGCGAACAGATAACAAAAGCGGTATCAATCAGATAGCGCTACCTCCTCGTTCGTTGGTTCTGATCCTCACGCACTCCTCCAAAGGAGTGATAAATATCTTGCCATCGCCGATCTCACCACTTTCGTGCCTTGCGGCTGCAACGATGGTATCAACGGTAACATTGACAAACTGGTCATTAACGGCGATATCGAGACGAACTTTCGGGAGCAGGTTCGGCGCGATTTTCTGGCCGCGGTAGTATTCGATATCCTCCTGGCGTCCGTGACCAGAGACCCGGCTGACGGTAATCCTTGTAATATCAGCCTGAATCAGCGCTTCGCGAACATGGTCGAGCCTGTCGGGCTGTATGATGGCGGTTATCAGTTTCATTTTTGGTAATTAGTTAGGATTGATAAGGCCATATCCCTGTTCACTGTGCATACTGTGATCGAGACCGGACATTTCATCATTCTCTTTGGCACGCAGGCCGATGGTTTTCTCGACGATGAACAGGATCACCAGTGAAACAACTGCCGCATAGACGACCGTAATCCCGACAGCCGTAGCCTGAACGCCAAGCTGCTGCCAGACCGTCCAGCTTCCGCCAGCCTTGACAGCGGCGTCGGCCATCCACGACGGGCGAATGAAGAAAATCAGGCAGAGAGCGCCGACAATACCGCCAACACCGTGCACGCCGAAAGCATCGAGGCTGTCATCGTAGCCGAGCTTGCTCTTCAGCATGAGGCCGAGGTAGCAGACAATGGCGGCAATAGCGCCAAGCGCGAACGCGCCCGATGGCTGCACGACGCCCGCGGCAGGGGTGATCGCCACCAGACCAGCCAGAATACCCGATGCCACGCCAAGGCTGGTTGCCTTATTGTGATGCACCAGTTCGATGATGAGCCAGGTGAATGCGCCCGACGCCGCGGCAACCTGGGTCACGGTCAGTGCGCGAGCCGTGGCAAGATCGCTGGCGATGGCGCTGCCAGCATTGAAACCGAACCATCCCACCCAGAGCAGGCCCGCACCCACGAGGGTCATGACCAGGTTGTTCGGCGAGGTGACGTTGCTCGGATATCCGCGACGCGAGCCAAGGAAGAGCGCCGCGACAAGGCCGGTCACGCCGGAAGAGATGTGCACGACCGTGCCACCAGCAAAATCGATAGCGCCCATCGCGCCGAGATTGAACAGAAAACCGTCGCCAGCCCAGACCCAGTGGCAGATCGGGCTGTACACGAAAATGCTCCACAAGGCAATAAACAACAGATACCCCTTGAAATTGACCCGCTCGGCAAAAGCACCAGCAATCAGCGCAGGAGTGATGATGGCGAATTTGCCCTGGAACATGGCAAAGACATATTCAGGGATATGACTCGCCATGATGGTATCATCAATCCCCTGCAACATGAAATATTTCGGATCCCATCCAACCAGGCCGCCGAGAATACCGTGGCCAAAGCTGAGCGAGTATCCGACCAGTGGCCACAAGACGCCAATGATGACCATAGCGCCAAAGCTGTGCATCATCGTGCCGATAACATTCTTCGTCCTGACCAGGCCGCCATAGAACATCGCCAACCCTGGCACCATGAGCAACACGAGCGCCGTGGAGGTCAGCATCCAGGATGTCGTGCCGGTATCGATGCTCACCGGCTCGCCTGCCCAAACGGTGCCATGCGCCATCATCACTGCAAAAAACAGCATCACCGCCGCACTGATTTTTTTCGCCATAACCTTCTTGTTTAAAAATTTCAAACACCTAAATCTTTTATGAAAGAATGCGAATTATAATTAAATATTAAAGCACAAGCAAATTTTTAAGCCATTTTCTTACGAACAGGTAGAATATGGCGATTATAACAACATATTTGAAGTTTTCCTGCATGAACGTGAGGGATTAACCATCGGGCAACAATACCAGCAGACAGCGAGATAGAAAGGCGAAAAAGAATCGTTTCTGAACGAATTTTCACAGTGGAATCGCCCGGTGAAAACGTTTTTCTTTTTGAAAACGATTTTTTAATGAGGTAAATTATAAAATCATTTAGCCAGTGGTTGGCTGATCGCTTGCGAGAAAACAGGTGCTTTGGTTATCTCGTGGCGTTTCTTTTTTATCGAAGCACATGTTTCTACCGTCCCACAATGAACATTTACATTGGCAATCTGCCATACAGCGTTACCGATGAAGACCTGCGCGACAAATTCTCCGAGTTCGGGCAGGTGCATAGCGCCAACATCATCACTGACAAATTTTCTGGTCGCTCCAAAGGCTTCGGGTTCGTTGACATGCCGAACGAAAGTGAAGCTCGCGAAGCGATCGATGCCATGAACGACAAGGACTTTAAAGGCCGCACCATAAAAGTGAACGAGGCAAGGCCTCGCGAGCAGCGTCCTCCCAGAAGAGAGCAATACTGAGCGCACCAACTGCTTCACGCAAAAGATTTTCCAGGCGGGCAGGCTTATAAAAAATGCCTGACCCGCTTTTTATATTTCACGTGTCGGCCTTGACACCGATGCGGTCCCCTTCGGGGGTCAGAGGTAAACGCTGCCGGTCAAATCCCTCTTGAAACAAGATCGGCAAGCGCTTCATTCAGCGACGGCCAGGCGAAATGAAAGTCGCGCTCTTTGAGAAACTCCGGCGAAACCTTCTGCCCCTTGACGGCATAGTCGGCACCCTCTCCCAGAAGTATCTGAACCGCCAACTTCGGCACCGGAAACAGGGATGGCCGATGCATCACCAAACCAAGCGAATCTGCAAAAGCTTTCATGCTGACAGGTTCAGGAGCAACCGCATTAACAGGGCCGCTCCAGTCAGCATTATCGAGCGCTTGAAGAATGATCGACACCTCGTCATCGAGATGAATCCATGACAGGCACTGATCGCCGGAGCCAACCGGCCCGCCGACAAAGTAACTGAAGGGGATCATCATCTTCTGCAACATCCCCCCTTTGGTGGAAAGCACAATACCGGTTCTGAGGAGAACAACTCTCGTGCCAAGCGTTTCCGCCGGACGAGCCTCCTTTTCCCAGTCGAAACAGATTTTAGCGAGAAAATCCTTGCCCGGCGCGGCCTTCTCCGTCAATGGGTCGGTCTCTTCGCACCGATCAAACGAACCATAGTAGCCGATAGCCGAAGAAGAAACGAACACTTTGGGTTTGACTGATGCTGACGCCATCGCAGCCACCAGCGCCCTGGTGCCCTTGATGCGGGAGTCGTAGCAGGCCACTTTGTGCTCCTCGGTCCAGCGGGTTTCAAGTAGCGGCCGACCGGCAAGATGAATAACCGCATACGCGCCATCGATCGATGAGCTCCATCCATCCGGAGCCATATCCGAGTCCCAGCGCACATAATCCGCCGCACCAGGGACTTTTGCCGCTGCCGATTGTGGAGATCGGGCAAAAACAACGACCTCCCTGCCAGATTTGATAAGCCTGCGAGCAACTTCGCTGCCAATCACTCCGGTAGCGCCCGTGATAACGATATGGCCTTCCATGAGTCTGCGGTTTGAATTAGGTAGGTGTTACTGTTCGACAGATAACCGGAAGAGGTGAAGAAATAATTCCCGAAAGCCTCTGTTGCTGTAAACTGCTACGCCCCGAAGGCTTGTCACCAGACTGCAAAACGAAAAAGCATGGCGAACTGCTCTTTATCTTTTTTTGGAGGGTCTATCAAGGTAAAAAGCCCCCCTTTCGCCTGTCTGACGCAGCAAAAGGGAAGGAGCTGAATCGAGAAAAAAATCGCTACTCCACCGTCACCGACTTGGCGAGGTTGCGAGGACGATCGACGTTACAGCCGCGCAGCGTTGCTACGTGATAAGAGAGCAGTTGCAGCGGAATAACCGTCAGCAGCGGCAGTACTGCGGCGGAAGCCTGCGGGATGTAGATCACA
This sequence comes from Chlorobaculum tepidum TLS, assembly GCF_000006985.1. Classification (NCBI taxonomy): domain Bacteria; kingdom Pseudomonadati; phylum Chlorobiota; class Chlorobiia; order Chlorobiales; family Chlorobiaceae; genus Chlorobaculum; species Chlorobaculum tepidum. The sequence goes on along the minus strand of NC_002932.3, from coordinate 126,082 downwards.
TCTTCCGTCAGCCGCTCGATCTCCCGGTCACCTTCACTGGCGATGGCGATCACCCTTCCTTTGCGGCTACGAACCTCCTCGATGTTGCTCAGAATCTTGGCATAGGTATTGTCACGGGTGGCAATAACGATTACCGGCATATCCTCGTCAATCAGGGCGATCGGACCGTGCTTCATCTCGGCGGCTGGATAGCCCTCGGCATGGATGTAGGAAATCTCCTTGAGTTTCAGCGCGCCTTCGAGCGCAACGGGGAAGTTATATCCCCGGCCAAGATAAAGCGCGTTGCGTGCATCCTTGAGCTTGACGGCAATCTCCTTGATCGCGTCGTTCTGCTCCAGAATCCATGCAACCTTGTCCGGCACTTCAGCCAGCTCCCTCAGATTGAGCTTGATCTCCTCCTGCGAAATGGTGCGCCCTTTGCTCAACGCCATAGCGAGCATGAAGAGCACTATCACCTGCGCCGTAAACGCCTTGGTCGAGGCCACGCCCACCTCAGGCCCAGCGTGGGTGTACATGCCGCACAGCGTCTCGCGCGGAATCGTCGAACCGACCACATTGCAGATTCCCATCACCATGGCCCCCTTCTCCTTGGCCAGCCTGAGTGCGGCCAGCGTGTCGGCGGTTTCGCCCGACTGGGAGATCACGATCACCACATCGTCGGAAGAGACAATCGGGTTGCGGTACCTGAACTCCGAGGCGTAATCGACCTCTACCGGAATCCGGGCAAACTCCTCGATCAGATACTCACCGATCAGACCGGCGTGCCAGCTCGTGCCACAGGCGCAGATCATGATCCGCTTGGCCTGCTTCAGCCGGTCGAGATAGTCGTGGATGCCACCAAGATGCACCCGTCCCTCCTCGACACGCACCCGGCCACGCATGACATCGCGCATCACCTCGGGCTGCTCGAAAATCTCCTTGAGCATGAAGTGCTCGAACCCGCCCTTCTCGATCTTTTCAAGGCTGAAGTCGAGCTCCGTCACCCTTTTTTGCTGCTCGACATTTTCAATCGTCTTGACCGTGTAGCTGTCGCGCGTCACAACCGCCATCTCTCCGTCCGACAGATAAACCACCTTGTTGGTGTGCTCGACGATGGGTGCCGCATCGGAAGCGATGAAGAACTCGCCATCACCGAGACCGATCACCAAAGGGCTGCCCTTGCGAGCCACCACGATCTTGTCCGGCTCGCGCGAGGAGACGACGCAGATACCATATGCGCCCTCGACATGCCGGAGCGCCTGACGCACCGCACCTTCAAGACCGAGCGCCGAATCGTTTTTCCAGATGCGGTCAATCAGGTGAACGAGCACCTCTGAATCGGTATCACTTTCAAAGACATAGCCCTCGCCCATCAACTCCTGCTTGAGGGCAGAATAGTTTTCGATGATGCCGTTGTGGATCAGGGCGATATCGCCGGAAACATTCATGTGAGGATGAGCATTCCGGTCGCTCGGATCGCCATGGGTCGCCCAGCGGGTGTGGGCGATGCCGACCGTCGCGCCGAGCATGACGGTGCCCGACACATTCAGAAGCTCTTCAAGATTGCTGACGCTCCCCTTCTTTTTGAGCATCTTCATCGAGCCGTTCAGGACGGCCATGCCTGCCGAGTCATAACCGCGATACTCCAGCCGTTTCAAACCGTTCAGCAAGAGAGGCGCAGCTTCGCGCCTGCCGATATAACCAATGATTCCGCACATAGATAAACAATCTTTTGTAAAACGTTACCGCTGCTTCCTGCCGGTAGCCGCACCCTTTTGAGGCAAAAAAAACCGTATTATGAAAAGAATTCTGCTCCCAATATACTATATGCGCACAAATTTACAGTACCTCTTTTATATCATCATGCAACTTTGCCGCCTCGCGACGCACCGCCTCCTCGAACTCCGAGATACTCCGGAAGTCGCCCTTCGGAAAAATGAGCGCCCGGCTCACGTTGACCACCGCGCCACCGCGATCCGGATCGGCACCCTGATTGACAGCTTCCTGCATCGACCCGCCCTGCGCACCGACACCGGGAATCAGGAAAAACAGCTCCGGCGCTTCCTGCCGAAGCTCTTGCAGCAAGCTGGCCTTGGTTGCGCCGACGACGATTCCGGCATTTCCGTTGCGCTGCCAGCTCCGAACCCTGTCGAGCACGGCGCGGTAGAGCGGACGGCCATCGTCGAGAATGCGCTCTTCGAAATCAGCAGAGCCAGGATTCGAGGTGAGGCACAAGACAAAGACAAGTTTGTCGTCATACTCGAAAAACGGTTCGAGCGAATCGAACCCCATGTAAGGCGCCACCGTGATGGCATCGAACGGCCATGTCTCGAAAAATGCCTTTGCGTAGTGCCGGCTGGTGTTTCCGATGTCGGCCCGCTTGGCGTCCGCGATGCTCAGACACTCCGGCGGAAGCGCTTGGAGTGTATCGTCAAGATCGCGCATTCCGGCAAGCCCCCGCGATTCGTAGAATGCTGTATTGACTTTATAGGCTGCCGCGTGCTCGCCAGTCGCGCGGATAATCGCCCGGTTGAACTCAAGCACCGGGCGCTCCATCGAATGGAAGAGCGTGGGGATCTTCGAAGGATCACTGTCGAGCCCGACACAAAGCATCGACTGGAGCGAAGCTATCCGGCGGTTCGCCTTATCTCTTGCTGAACTCATAACTGATGGCAAAAACATGAAAAATTATCGGGTCAGTTCACACACTGCCGTTTTTTAATATAACTGATGGCGCCCGATGAATGAACAGTGATCACCCATCCCTGAGCGCCGCAGCCACTGGTGATCAAGAAACTATTAGTCGAAAGAATATATTAATCCAACAGAGTTATGTATCTTGCGAGTCAAATAAAATGGTGTATTATTTTTGCTGACTTGCCAACTCATTGCAAATGAAGAGTCTGAGCAACGGCAACGATGTCACGATGAATATCTTTAATCATGAACGCACTCGATGGCAAACAACCCATTCAAGCTGAACAATCCATACAATAACGAGCCGGATAACGGGCCGCGCAAGCCCCGGTTTTCGATATTCTACTACATAGCAGTCATCCTGCTGATCATCGGTTTTCAACTCGCCTTTTTCTGGTCAGGCTCAACCCGCGAGATCGCCTACAGTGACTTCCGCAAACTGATCGACCAGAACAGGGTCGAATCGGTCAAACTCGCTCCCGAAAAAATCTACGTCCAGCTCAAGGAGGACTCCCTCTCAACAGCGACAAACAAACCCTTCGGGCAAAATCCGCCGGCGTTCCAGATGCCAGGCAAAAACTCATCAAAAAACGAGGTGACGGTCAACCCCGTGCGGGACGAGCAGCTGATTCCGCTTCTTGAATCGAAAGGTATCCATTACGAAGCGATCCCGGGCAACGGCTGGATCAATGAACTGCTGCAATGGCTTCTGCCCTTCGGGCTTCTTATCGGCATCTATTTCTTCATGTTCCGCAGAATGGGCGGCCCCGGTTCGCAGTTCATGAACATCGGCAAGAACAAGGCCGCGCTCTATGAAAACCTCGACGAGCACACCCGCATCACCTTTAAGGATGTTGCCGGACTGGACGAAGCGAAGGCCGAGGTGATGGAGGTGGTCGACTTCCTCAAGGATCCGAAAAAGTATACCAAGCTCGGCGGCAAGCTGCCCAAGGGCGTGCTGCTGGTCGGTCCTCCCGGCACCGGCAAGACGCTGCTCGCCAAAGCGGTTGCGGGCGAAGCCAACGTGCCTTTTTTCAGCATCAGCGGCTCGGACTTCGTCGAGATGTTTGTGGGCGTTGGCGCGGCGCGCGTGCGCGATCTGTTCAAGTCGGCCAAGGAAAAAGCGCCTTGCATCATCTTCATCGATGAAATCGACGCAGTCGGACGCAGCCGTGGCAAGGGCTTTATGATGGGCGCAAACGACGAACGCGAAAACACCCTGAACCAGCTTCTGGTCGAAATGGACGGCTTCGCCACCGACAAGGGCGTGATCCTCATGGCCGCCACCAACCGCGCGGATGTGCTCGACTCGGCGCTGCTCAGACCGGGCCGCTTTGACCGGCAAATCGTGGTTGACAGGCCCGACCTGAAGGGACGTACCGACATCTTCGCGGTGCATACCAAGAACCTCTCGCTCTCGCCCGACGTCAACCTCAAGGCGCTGGCCTCGCAGACACCCGGTTTCGCGGGCGCGGAGATTGCCAATGCGGCCAACGAAGCGGCCCTGCTCGCATCGAGGCGCGGCAAGCAGAGCATTGAAATGAAGGATTTCGAGGACGCCATCGAGCGAGTCATCGCCGGTCTGGAAAAGAAAAACAAGGTGATCAACCCGCGCGAAAAGGAGATCGTGGCCTATCACGAGTCCGGCCACGCCATTGTAAGCTGGCTGATGCCGGAAAACGACCCGGTGCAGAAGATTTCGATCGTGCCACGCGGCGTCAGCGCGCTTGGCTACACTCTGAACATCCCGCTCGAAGACCGCTACCTGATGACCCGCAGCGAGCTGATCGCCCGCATCTGCGGCCTCCTCGGCGGGCGCGTTGCCGAAGAGATCATCTTCGGCGAAATTTCGACCGGCGCGCAAAACGACCTCGAACGGGTGACTGAAATCGCCTACAACATGGTGATCGTGTACGGCATGAGCGAAAAGGTCGGCTACCTGTCGTTCCTCGAAAGCAACAACCCGTACTACGGCGGCCCCGGCATTGACAAGAAGTATGGCGACGAAACCGCCAGGCTGATCGACAACGAGGTCAAGGAGATCGTCGAGGCCGCCCGCAAGCAGGTTCACCAGATGCTTTCGGACAATCGTGACAAGCTCGAAATGCTTGCCAAAGAGCTGCTCTCGAAGGAGATCGTGCAGTACTGCCGGATCGAGGAGATTCTCGGCAAGCGCCCGGCAGGCAAGTTCAGCGAACACCTTGCCCACGACTGCCAGAACGGTGTCGATATGGCGATGTCACAGCTCCATACCGAACCTGAAGAGGCTGCATCTCCTGCAGTTTCTGCCCAGCAGGAAACGGCAACAGATCCGGAGCGCAAGGAACTGGAAGAGGCCGTCGAAAGGCTCCGGCAGTCCAGAAACCTGTCGTCGAATTGATCGCTATGACGGAAAAACGGGTTCACATCATCGTCAGCGGCCTGGTGCAGGGCGTAGGCTTCCGCATGTTCGTCTTGCGTGAAGCTTCCGCTCGAAGCCTTTCCGGATGGACGCGCAACCTGCCGGACGGCACAGTCGAAGTCGAAGCTCAGGGCGACAGCGGACGGGTGGACGAACTGATCCGGCAGATCCGGATCGGCCCCTCACGCTCAAGCGTCACCTCGATCAAAGTAAAAGAAATAGAGGTCGATACCTCCTGCAGGGAGTTTCGCATCCTGACCTGAAAACGCTGCAAAAACCGGAAAATCAAAAGAGATAGTGAGAAGGGGTGGGTCCCGAGGGATTCGAACCCCCGACCTACTGGGTGTAAACCAGTCGCTCTAACCAGCTGAGCTAGAGACCCATGAAAAAGGGTTGACAGTATAACACATTTTCAATAGATAACAAACAGAATCCGCTATGTACCCGCCGCGTCGAAAAGCCTTGTTTGTTCGACGCTCCGAAAAAGCATAAATTCAGGCCTCGAATTCGTCCCTCTTTTCACGCCAATGTCATGACACATGAAATCCTTATCCATTCTCGGCAGTACCGGCTCCATTGGACTCAGCACACTCGACGTCGTCAGGCGTCATCCTGAAAGGTTTTCGATTGCGGCCCTTGCCGAGGGCCACGACGTCGAAATGCTTCTCAAGCAAATCGATGAATTCAGGCCGTCACTGGTCTCGGTGCGTGACGAGGCGTCGCGGGAGCGCCTCAAGGGGATGCTCGGCGATCACAAGCCCGAAATTCTCTGCGGCCTCGAAGGTGCAGCTGAAGTTGCGGCCGTCGATGGAGCAGACATGGTAGTTTCGGCCATCGTGGGTGCGGCAGGACTGGTGCCAACCGTCAGGGCTATTGAAGCCGGAAAGGACATCGCGCTGGCCAACAAGGAGACGCTCGTCGTCGCCGGTCAGCTCGTTTCGGACCTCGTCAAAAAGCACGATGTCAAACTGCTGCCAGTGGACAGCGAGCACTCGGCGATCTTTCAGTCGCTGGTCGGCCACCGCACGGAAGATATCGAACGCATCATCCTGACCGCATCAGGTGGCCCATTCCGTAAAACGCCCGCCGAAGAGTTGAAAAACGTCGGCCCGGAACAGGCGCTCAAGCACCCGCAGTGGTCGATGGGCGCGAAGATCACCATCGACTCGGCGACCCTTATGAACAAAGGGCTCGAGGTAATCGAGGCGCACTGGCTCTTCGACATGCCCGCAGAGAAGATCGGCGTCGTGGTGCACCCGCAGAGCATCATTCACTCGATGGTTGAGTACATCGACGGCTGCGTCATCGCCCAGCTCGGCGTGCCCGACATGCGCGCTCCCATCGCCTATGCCCTCGCCTGGCCGGAGCGCTGCGAAACCGGCATCGGCAAGCTCGATCTCACCAAGGTCGCCACACTCACCTTCGAGGAGCCAGACATGGAGCGCTTCCCGGCCCTGCGCCTGGCCTTCGACGCCCTCAAGGCGGGCCAGACCTATCCTGCGGTACTGAACGCGGCCAACGAAATCGCTGTCGCGGCGTTCCTCGACAAGAAAATCGGCTTTACCGACATCGCCGGAACGGTCGATAAAACCATGCAGGCACACGAAGCATGGACGCCGATCACGCTGGAGGAGTACCTTCAGGCAGACAAATGGGCCCGCGAAACCGCACGGCAGCTTATCGGATAATTCCGGGCTAAACATCACGAAACAACCGAACGACCTGCATTTGACATGGAGCTACTGAACACGATATTCTTCTTCGTCATCGCCATCTTCATCCTCGTCACGGCCCACGAATTCGGCCACTTTATCACGGCGAGGATGTTCGGCATGCGGGTCGACCGGTTTTTCATCGGTTTCGATTTCTGGGGCATCAAGCTGTGGCAGAAAAAGATCGGAGAAACCGAATACGGTATCGGCGCCTTCCCGATTGGCGGCTACGTCAAGATCGCCGGCATGATCGACGAAAGCATGGACACCGACCATGTATCACAAGAGGTCCAACCGTGGGAGTTCAGGGCCAAACCGGTCTGGCAGCGCCTCATCGTGCTGGCTGGCGGCGTGGCGATGAACATGGTGCTGGCCGCCGTTATCTTCATCGGTATCACCAGCATTTTCGGAGAATCACGTACTCCCATAACCACGCCAGCCTTTATCGAACCGAAGTCCGTATTCTCTTCGATGGGCATGCAAAGCGGCGACCATCTGGTAGCGATCAACGGCCAGAAACTGCACTACTGGGAAGAGGCCCTCGATCCCGAGCGCCTGGCATCGGGAAAACTGCAATACACCATTGAGCGGAACGGAGAGGAGTTGACACTCACGGCGCCGAAAGACATTATCTCCCGGATCAACGGAAACCAGTCGATCGGCATCAGGCCAACCGTGCCTCCAGTCATAGACCAGGTGCTGCCCGGCGATCCGGCGGCTAAAGCCGGTATCATGCCGGGCGGCCTCATCACTGCCATCAATGGCTCGCCAGTGGCCGACTGGAGCGAGGTGGTCAATATCATCTCCGCGAACGCAGGCAAAAAGCTCACCGTCACCTGGATGCATCTGAAAAACTCGACTGGCGAACCGCTGACCGCCGCTCTCATCCGCAAAAAGGGGCAAACCATTACCACCGAGGTGACGCCGAACAACTCAGGCAAAATCGGCATTTCGCTCAAGCAGACCATCGAGACCGAACGCATCAAGCTTTCGCTTCCGCAGGCCATCGCCAGCGGCCTGAACCAGACCTGGAAAACCACCGTGCTGACCGTCCAGGGATTCGGTAAAATTTTCAGCGGCAAGGAGGATTTCCGCAAGTCGGTCGGCGGCCCGATCAAGATCGCCCGCATCGCCAACCAGAGCGCCGAGCAGGGACCAATCAGCTTCATGTACTTTGTGGCCGTGCTCTCAATCTCGCTGGCGATCATCAATATTCTGCCCATCCCTGCGCTCGACGGCGGGCAGTTCGTGCTCAACGCCATCGAGGGCATCATGGGCAGGGAGATTCCGTTCGAGGTCAAAATGCGTATCCAGCAGGTCGGCATGACTCTTCTGCTGATGCTCTTCGCCTACTTCATGATAAACGACCTCCTGAACCCCTGATTCCGGCAGCGGCGAGCAACCATGTTTGACAAGCTTCAGTCCATCAAGGATAAATTCCAGACCATCGAGCAGCAGCTTTCCGATCCGGAGGTGGTCGCCGACCAGAATCGCTTCAGGAAGCTGAACAAGGAGTACAGCAGCCTGAAGGAGATCGTGCGCGCTTACGACGAGTGGAGCCGAACCAAAAAGCAGCTCGACGAGGCGCATTCGATGCAGAAAAACGAAAATGATCCGGAAATGCGCGCCCTCGTCGAAGAGGAGGCCGGCGAACTCCAGGAGCGCCTCCCGAAGCTTGAGCAGCAGCTCAAAATCCTGCTGCTGCCAAAAGACGAGGCCGACAGCCGCAACGCCATCATTGAAATCCGCGCGGGAACCGGTGGCGACGAAGCGGGGCTGTTCGCTGCCGACCTGATGCGCATGTACCAGCGCTATGCCGAACGGCAGGGGTGGAGCTGCCAGACGCTCGAAGTGAGCGAAGGCTCAGTGCCCGGCAGCCTCAAGGAGGTTTCGCTTGAAGTGAGCGGCCACAACGTCTACGGTATCCTCAAGTTCGAGAGCGGTGTGCACCGCGTGCAGCGCGTGCCCGAAACCGAAACGCAGGGGCGCATCCACACCTCGGCGGCCAGCGTCGCCGTACTCCCCGAAGCCGAAGAGGTGGACGTGGAGATCCGCAAGGAAGATTTGCTGATAGACACCTTTCGCAGTGGCGGCAAAGGCGGCCAGAACGTCAACAAGGTGGAAACCGCCGTGCGAATCACCCACGTCCCGAGCGGCATCGTCGTCGCCTGCCAGGAGGAACGCTCGCAGCTCCAGAACCGCGAGCGGGCCATGAAGATGCTGCGCTCGAAGCTCTACGACCTCCAGATCGCCGAGCAGCAAAAGAGCCGCGCCGACCTGCGCCGCTCGATGGTAACCACCGGCGACCGGAGCGCCAAGATCAGGACCTACAACTTTCCCCAGTCGCGCGTGACCGACCACCGCATCGGCTTCACCAGCCACGCCCTGCCGCAAATCATGCAGGGCGAGCTCGACCCGCTCATCGAGGCGCTGCGAATGCACGACCAGGCCGAGCGCTTGCAGGCCGAAACCGCCTGACCTCGTTGCCCGCGATGCACGCGCGGATGTGCGCAATTTTGCCGGGAACTCGCTATATTTTCAGAGATAACGCCGACCACCCGGCCATTTTTTTCAACCAAAGGATATGAAGATCGCTCATGTGGAGCTGATTCGCGCATGAGCCGGAGAAGACGATATGCTGGAAATGAAAGCCACGGGCAAGAGCAAGGGTCAATGGATGTTTTACCGGAACTTCGATGACACGGTTGACTATCTCTCCGACCATACGAGAATTCTCTCCTACAACCCATTCTGCCACAAAGTCGAGCCGCTCGACCGGGATGAAGCCTACCGCTGGCATTTCCGGGTCACCGATCCCCAGAACAACCCGTTCGACGTGATCTTCAACATCCAGCAGGAGACCGAAATCCTCGTCGACCTTCCGGATGAGGTCGCCTCGATGGACCCCGAAGAGATGAGCGACGAGATGATCCGCCAGTTCACGGTGGGCCGGAAGATTACCTGGCGGCCGTTGGCCCAGGACAAGACATTCACCATGCCTGAAAAGTACCTCTTCGAAGGCCAGGTCACGGCCGACATGCTGATCGTTCCGGTACAGCAAGAGCAGACAAGAGTTGATTTCGACCTCTGGGTCAATGTCGCGTTCCTGCTCTATCCGGCCTTCCGCATTGTGCCCGAGAAGGTTGTGCGCACCATGGTCAGCACCGGCATGTCACTCATCATGCAGACAGCGACCAATCATATGTTCCAGAAAATCTCGAAAGAGTTCGGCAAGATACGCAAGCTCTGAGAGCGCTCCGTTAACCGCCATGACCACCATCGCCGCTTGAGCAAGGACGCACAACAGATTTCCGCCCTCCGCCGGTTCTCGGTCTCGATCATCAGCGTGGCACTCCTGGTCATTTCGGGAACGGTTGGCTACATGTACCTCGAAAACATGAGCCTCCTGGACGCACTTTACATGACGGTCATCACGGTGGCCACCGTTGGTTTCAGCGAAGTCCGTCCGCTGGACGATGTGGGCAAGATTTTCACGATGGTGCTGATCGTCGGCGGCACGGGCATCTTTTTCTTCACCCTGACCAGTGTGGCCGTCTTCTTCGTCTCGGGCGAGTGGAAGGAGCATTGGGAACAACAACGCAATGAACGCATGCTTCGGAAACTGAACGACCATTTCATCATCTGCGGTTACGGTCGTCTCGGGGGAAGCGTCGCCGAAGAGCTTCGGGCCAAGGCGGTCCCCTTCGTGGTCATCGACAACATGATCGACAACGTGCTCCGCGCCCGCGATGAAGGATTCCTGGCCATCAAGGGCAACGCCGCGGATGAAGAGGTGCTGGCCGATGCCGGATTGCACCGGGCAAAGGGGCTGATCGCCGCCGCAGGCAACGACGCTGAAAACGTCTTTATCGTGCTGACGGCGCGGAATCTCAAGCCAAACCTGTACATCGTGGCGCGGGCTGACTGCGACGGGTCTGAAAGCAAGCTTCGCAGGGCAGGCGCTGAAAAGGTGGTGATGCTCTACCGCTCGGCAGGCAAGCGCATGGCCAGCCTCCTGACCGAACCTGAACTCGAAGAGTACCTCGACGAGCTGAGCAACGCCAACAACCTCAATCTCCGGATCGCCCAGTACCTGGTTGGCGACAATTCGCCGCTCGTCGGCAAATCGTTTCAGGAGGTCGATCTGTACAACAACCACCGCATCAACGTGGTTGGCTACAAGCTGCCGGACGGCGAATTGCACACCACGCCGCGCCCAGCGGAGATCATCCAGAAAAACGGCACGATCATCGTTATCGGCAAAAGCGATGATCTCGAAATGCTCTGCAAGCTGGCCCAGGGAGAAACGCAGCGATGACAAACCTGCACGATCTTGCAGAATCCCGCAAAAACGTCCGCAGTTACGACACAAGCCAACCCGTGACTCCACAAATTCTCGAACGGGTGCTCGATGCCTGGCGGCTCGCCCCGTCGGCCAAAAACCTTCAGCCATGGACGTTCCTGCTGGTCAGCTCGCCTGAGATGCTTGCGAAAATCCGCTCCTGCTACAAGCGCGACTGGTTCCAGCAAGCGCCGCACATCCTCATCGTCACCGGTGACCGCAATGATGCCTGGGTGCGCCCGTCAGACGGCTGGAACTCGATCGAAACCGACCTCGGCATCGCAATGGATCAGCTGATTCTGGCCGCGCATGCCGAAGGCCTCGCCACCTGCTGGATTTCAGCCTTTGACCCGGCAATGCTGCGCGAAGCGCTCGATCTGAAACCATCCGAAGAAGTTTTCGCCATCACCCCGATCGGTTACGCCTCCGCCGACGCACAGACCCGCCCGAAAAGCCGCAAGCCACTCAACGAAGTCGTCCGGTATTTGTGAGAAAGAGAGGAGGCCAACAAGCGTCTGATAGCCCACAGACTGGCAGGCTCAACGCTGTCACCGAAAACCGGGCATCGAACACCGGCTGGACAACGATAGGGCATTGGCATGAACCCTTCAAAATCTCTGATGATATTCAGGCAAGCTTCGGATACCTGCATGATCACTCCTGTTTTGAATTGGAAACACCGGGCACAAGCATGGCTAAACGAAGGAGCTGTATAACAAAATGGCTCTCAACTTGAGAATACAGAATCAGCAAACGGTGTCAAGTGACGGAACACGCAAAAGCCCCGGACGTTCACGGATGAAACCGGAACTTCCGGGGCTTTGTGGCTCATTCCCGAATGCGCGATGGAACGATCAGGAGTGACCGCCGACGACGATGCGGATCATCTTGATGTTCAGGATGAAAAACCTGAAGAGCTGCCACGGTATAAACTTGCGCCAAAAAAGCGTCGCCTTGTCGGGCACCGGAGGATAGGCTTCGTCGTAGTATGCCTTGAATTTATAGTTACCCATGATTCACGAGTTTTAGATTGAAATCGATATCTCTTGAATGTTGCCCCATCTTATTCCGGAATCAGGTACCAGAACGGATAGCCTTTCGCCTTGTGGAAGAAGAGGTAGTGCAGCATGAACTTCAGCCAGTGACCGGCAAGCCCCACTTCGCCGACCGAGTAGGTCATGTCGCGGCCCCACTCCGGATACTTCTCCCAATCGGGCACGATGGGGAACACGGTCATCGACGCGCCGAGTCCGTCAAACGAACCGAAGCCGGCCGACACAATGCAGGCTGCGCCCATGCGGGCCATCGAGGCTTTGTGATGGTGCTCCTTGTGGTTGCCCTTGATCTGCTCGGAGATATTGAGCGCAATGATCTTGCCGATAACGCCCGACGGCATGCCGGTGCGCGGCGGCGTCGGGAAAATCTGGCGGCCATTCACGCTCGTCATGGGCTTCGAGATCGAATGCGGCGGCGCGAAGGCGATGCCCGCGGCGTAGATATTGCTGTACATCGGCGTCTGGTAGATGGTCGGCCAGTCGTTAGCGCCCCACTCGCCGAACGGCTTGGCGGTGTAGTCCGCATCGACCTTCATGAACTTGTTCGGCAGAAACATCTTGTCGGTGATGTCGTTGCCGCTTTTGTCGAAGGCGGTCAGGCCAACGCCGGAGAACGACGGAATAAGCATCGCAAAGTCGAACTCCTGCGAAAGCATTTCGCCGTCGAGCGTTTCGTAGTGGGCCACGCCCGGCTCCACCTTGTAGACACCCGCCCGGCGGATCCACTTGATGCCGTACTCAGCGAGCAGCGATTCGGTAAAGACCTTGGTCGGCGTAATGTAACCGCCGCGCTTGATGAACGCGCCGCCCATACCGAAATCACCCAGCTCGTACTCGTTTGAAATCCAGGTCAGCTCCGCCATGTGGCTCAGGCCGCGACGGGAGATTTCGTGAGCGACGTTCAGGATATACTCGAAAGCTGCGCCCTGACAGGTAGCCATCGCATGGCCGGTGCCAATGAGGAAACGCTGCTTCTGACCATTCTTCATCTTTTCGATGCTTTTTTGCAACTCCTCCCACGCATGAGCCGCGTGGCTGTAGGTGCAGACAGACAGCGAGTTTTTGTCAGGCCCAAGCCCCTCGGTAGCCTCGAAGTTCAGCTTTGGACCGGTGGCGTTGACAAGGTAGTCGTAATCGACCGTCTCGGTGTACCCGGCGTGCTCCTCGTCGGTGTACTCGATGGTGACGTATCCCTTGCTGATGTTGGCGTCGCCCTCGGGATGAATCGAAACGGCTTTCGCCTGCTTGTAATCGATGCCCCAGCGGTCATAAACCTTCTTGAGCTTGAAGCGCACATCGTCGATGGTCATATGGCCCACGCCGACCCATATATTCGACGGAATCCACTGGTAATAGCTGTTGGGCGAGATAACCACAACCTCATGCTGCTTTCCAAGTTTTTTCTTGAGAAAGGATGCGCAGGTATGCCCCGAAACGCCAGCTCCCAAAACAACAACCTTTGCCATAACGAGTCAGATTTTCATTGTTAAACCATTTAAAAACAAATAGACACCTCAAACACTCCTGCCCGGGCCGAAAAAAGAACGACGGCTACACCTCAGCCAGAGCAGCGAAATGGATACACTGATAATTACGTGAAGGCATGTCCGCGATCATGAAACAATAATAATCCTTGAAAATTCCGGCAACGGCTCGCTCGCTGCTGAAACAAAAAGGCTGAAATGGATGCCGCAAGTCATGCGCCTCAACTATAACCATATGCTCATAATTAATCAAGCGCCTGCTCATTTTTAGCATAAAAAAGAGGCGTATTGAGAAAGGAAATTGCTCCTGATTTCGCACAAACGGGAAACAGCCCTCAAAAGTGCCTGAGAATGACGCCCATAACGACCAACTTCCGGGCAGGTACACGGGCTCACTCCTGCAACGTATTCTCAAATAACGACATTCCGATTGTTGCTGCGCGCGAACAGCCCCTGCAACGGCCTGCGGCCCACTTGCTTTCCACAGAAATTATCAGCTCCCCGAATCGGTTGTAAAAGGTTACGACCGCACATTGGCAAAAAAATTCCCTCACAGGAGGCAGCATGAGAAACATCGTGTTTACGGGCAAGGGGGGCGTCGGCAAAACCTCCATCGCGGCGTCGACCGCCGTCAGAGCCGCGGCTCTCGGCTACAAAACGCTGGTCATCTCGACCGATCCCGCCCACAGCCTCGGCGACTCCTTCGACATCGAACTCGGCCCATCGCCGGTGAAGGTGGCCGAAAATCTCTGGGGCCAGGAGGTGAGCGTTTACGGCGATCTGTCGCTCAACTGGGAGGTGGTGCGCGAACACTTCGCCCACCTGATGGAGGTGCAGGGCATCGAGGGAATTTACGTCGAGGAGATGGGCGTTCTGCCGGGCATGGAGGAGCTTTTCTCGCTCTCCTACATCAAGCGCTACAACGAGTCCAGCGAGTATGACCTGCTCGTGGTTGACTGTGCGCCAACCGGCGAAACCTTGCGCCTGCTCTCCATTCCGGAAACCTTCGGCTGGATGCTCAAGCTGATGCGCAACATGGAGAAGTACGTCGTCAAGCCGGTCATCAGGCCGCTCTCCAAACGCATCAGCCGCCTGCACGACTTCGTGCCCGACACCGACGTCTATGACCAGGTCGATCACCTCTTTTCGTCGGTCGAAGGGATCATCGAACTCCTGTCGGACAACTCGAAAACCACCGTGCGACTTGTCATGAATCCGGAGAAAATGGTCGTCAAGGAGTCGATGCGGGCACTCACCTACCTCAATCTGTACAACATCACGATTGATCAGATCGTCATCAACCGCGTTTACATGGACGACGTTGACGGCCAGTATTTCAAAGGGTGGAAAGAGATTCAGAAAAAATACATCGCAGAGATCGAATCCTCTTTCGGGCCGATTCCCATCACCCGGGTGCCGCTCTTCCGCACCGAGGTGCTCGGTCTTGAGATGCTTAAAAAGGTGGGCGAAACAGTTTACGGCGACCGCAACCCGCTCGACATCTTCTACCACGAAGAGCATACAGAGATCGTCAAGCCCGGCGAAGGGCATTACGTCATGAAGCTGCGCCTGCCCTTTGTCTTTGACAACCGCATGGAAGCCAACATCGTGCAGGTCGGCGACTTGCTGACGATCAGAATCGGCAACCACCAGAAAAGTGTCGTCCTCCCAACCTTCCTGGCCGGCATGAAAGTCACCCACGCCGGATACGAGGAAAAATGGCTGGCAATCGAGTTCAGGAAGAAGGAGACGGCAAAATGAGTTAAAGGAATCGCCATTCCCGAAATTCACAACACTCGCAGGGCGAACAAAAGAGGATCGCCCTGACCATTCTCATGGAGTCAAACCGAACGAGCCTTCATCGTCATGGGTTTCGCAAAATCCACAGGCGATGATGTCAACAACGCCTCTCTGCGTTTGAAACGTCTCAGAAAAGCACGTCCGCCTCACTATCTTTCCGACCATAACGGCTATTCACAGCTCTTCTGTAAGCGGAGAGCAGTCTTATCGTTTTTTATGATTCCTTTGGAATCAAAATTTTTCTGATTTTTGTCAATTGACCAGGTTAGAATCCACAGATGAATCGTAGCCGCTTACTTCTTCTTGGTGCCGAGGCTGTCGCGCAGGGCGCGATCGATGCCGGACTGTCCGGCGTCTATGCCTATCCCGGCACCCCGTCCACTGAAATCACCGAATACATCCAGCGCTCCGCACCGGCTCGCCAAAGCGGCATCCGCTCCGCCTGGTCGGCGAACGAAAAAACCGCGTACGAAGCGGCCCTCGGCATGTCGTACGCCGGAAAGCGAAGCCTCGTGTGTATGAAGCATGTCGGGCTGAACGTCGCTGCTGACGCTTTCATGAACTCGGCCATCACGGGCGTAAACGGAGGGTTGGTGCTCGCCGTGGCCGACGACCCGTCGATGCACTCGTCACAGAACGAACAGGACAGCCGCGTGTACGGGCGTTTCGCCATGGTGCCAGTGCTCGAACCGGCATCCCAGCAGGAGCTGTACGACGCGATGTTCCACGCTTTCGAACTCTCCGAAGCTGTGCGCCTGCCGGTCATCATGCGCATGACGACGCGACTATCGCACTCCCGCGCGGGCGTCGAACTGAAAGCCTCGCTGGAGCAGAATCCTCTCAGCGCCGAGTACGCGCCCGGCCGGTTCGTGCTGATGCCGCAAAACGCCCGCGTACAGTACCGCCATCTGCTCGACCTCCAGCCAATGCTCGAAGCGCTGTCGGAGTCGTCGTTTCTCAACCAGCCAGTCGAGGGGCACGGCCCTCTTGGCATCATCGCTTTCGGCATCGGATACAATTACGCGATGGAGGCACGGAAAGCCCACAGCATCGAATGCCGGCTGCTGAAAATCGGGCAGTATCCGCTGCCACGGACGCAGGTGAACGAACTGTTCGAGGCCTGCTCCGAGGTGCTTGTCGTCGAGGAGGGCTATCCTGTCTACGAAGAGCTGTTCCGAGGCTATTTCGGTTCGGCGAAAGTACGTGGGCGCATGGACGGGACCCTACCGCGTGACGGCGAGCTGACCACCGACCTGGTTGCTGCGGCGCTCGGCGTAAAGCCGCCTGAGACCGCCACCACGCCGGAGATCGTCGTGGGACGGCCGCCGGAGCTCTGCAAGGGCTGCGGACACCGCGACATGTTCGACGCGATCAACATCGCCATCAAAGAAAACGCCGACCACCATGTCTTTTCGGACATCGGCTGCTACACGCTCGGAGCCCTGCCTCCCTACAACGCGATCCATACCTGCGTGGACATGGGCGCTGCCATCACCATGGCCAAGGGTGCCGCAGATGCGGGACTGAGGCCGGCCGTATGCGTCATCGGCGATTCGACCTTCGCCCACTCCGGCATGACCGGCCTGCTCGACGCGGTCAACGACCGGACACCGGTGACGGTGATCATTGCGGACAACAACACCACCGCCATGACCGGCGGGCAGTGCTCGTCGGCCTCCGGCTCGAAGCTGGTGAATATCTGCATCGGCCTCGGCGTCGAAGAGGCGCACATCAGAACCATCGTGCCACTGCGCCAGCATCTCCACGAAAACGTCTCCGTGCTGCGCGACGAGTTTGCGTACAACGGCGTCTCGGTGGTCATCGCCCAGCGTGAGTGCATCGAGACGGCAGCAAAGAAAAAACGCCGCGCCGCGGCATCAGCGCAGTAAACGAACATGCAGAAAAACATCATTCTCGCCGGTGTCGGCGGTCAGGGAATTCTCAGCATCGCCGCGGTCATCGACTGGGCGGCACTCCATGAGGGACTCAATATCCGCCAGGCGGAGGTACACGGCATGAGCCAGCGTGGCGGTGCCGTGCAGTCACATCTGCGAATTTCGGATCAGGAGCTCTTCGCCGACCTCATCGGGCTCGGCACGGGCGATCTCATCCTCTCAGTCGAACCGCTCGAAGCCCTTCGATACCTTCCATACCTCGCACCTGACGGACGCATCGTCACCTCGCTCGATCCGTTCGTGAACATGACCGGCTACCCGCCGATGGAGGAGATCGAAGCAGAACTGGGCAAAACCGGTCGTCCGGTACTGGTTCATGCCGCCGATCTGGCCAAAGATGCCGGAAGCGCAAGGGCGTCGAACATGGTCATGCTGGGTGCGGGAGCACCATTCGCCGGTATTGCGCCGTCGAAACTCGAAGCGAGCATCGAGGCGCTTTTCAGCACCAAGGGGCAGGAGGTCGTCGACATCAATATCAGGGCGTTCCGCAAGGGACTGCAGCTTTCCAACACCGAACTTCACCATCCATGATCTGGAACGAGCATCACGAATGCATGGGGCGCGACCAGCTGGCATCGCTGCAGGGCGAACGCCTTCGCCAAATGGTCGAACGGATCTACTACAACGTGCCATTCTACCGCAACAAGCTGCAGGAGATGGGCATCGAGCCGGGAGACATCCGCTCGATCGACGACCTGAAAAAGCTGCCCTTCACCACCAAGCAGGACCTGCGCGACAACTACCCGTTCGGGCTGTTTGCTGTGCCTCAGCAGGATATCGTGCGATTCCATGCCTCAAGCGGCACCACCGGCAAGTCGACCGTGGTCGGGTACACCCATAACGATATCATGATGTGGTCCGAGGTGGTCGCCCGTTCGCTCACGATGGCCGGGGTCACGAAACACGACATCATCCAGGTCGCCTACGGCTACGGACTCTTCACCGGCGGTCTTGGCCTGCACTACGGCGCCGAGAAAATCGGCGCGTCGGTCATCCCGATCTCCGGCGGCAACACCAAAAAGCAGCTCCAGCTGCTGGAGGATTTCGGTTCGACCGCCATCGCCTGCACCCCCTCCTACGCGGCATACCTCGGCGAGGCCATCATGGAGGAGAAGCTCGACCGCTCGAAGATCAAGCTGAAAGCGGGTATCTTCGGCGCGGAGCCGTGGACGGAGGAGATGCGCTCGCAGATCCAGCAGCTCCTCGGAATCAAGGCGTACGACATCTACGGCCTCTCCGAAGTGATCGGACCGGGCGTCTCGATGGAGTGCAGCATCCAGCACGGGATGCACGTCTTCGAGGATCACTTCATTCCAGAAATCATCAATCCTGAAACCGGCGAGGTGCTGCCGTACGGCGAGCTGGGCGAACTGGTCTTCACCGCGGTCACCAAGGAGGCCTTGCCGCTCCTGCGCTACCGCACGCGCGACCTCACCCGCCTGCACGTCGAGCGCTGCGACTGCGGTCGCACGCTGGTGCGCATGGAGAAGTGCGTCGGGCGTTCGGACGACATGCTCATCATTCGCGGCGTGAACGTCTTCCCGTCGCAGGTCGAATCGGTGCTGCTCGAAATGAGCGAAACCAAACCGCACTACCTGCTCGTGGTCGATCGCCAGAACAACCTCGACACCCTCGAAATCCAGGTCGAAGTCGAAGACCAGTTCTTCTCCGACGAAGTCAAAGAGCTCGAAGGTCTCCGCAAACGCATCAGCGGCAACCTGACCAGCATCCTCGGCCTGCATGCAAATGTCAGGCTGGTCGAACCTGGCACCATCGAACGCAGCCAGGGCAAGGCACAGCGCGTCGTGGACAAACGCAAACTCAACGAACACAAGGAGACGCCATGATCATCAAACAACTCTCGGTGTTTCTCGAAAACCGCGCCGGAAGACTGACCGAGCTGACCGGCATCCTGGCCGACAACGACATCAACATCTCGGCATTCAGCATCGCCGACACAACCGATTTCGGCATCCTGCGTGTCATCACCGGCAAGCCGGAGCTGGCTGAAAAGGTGCTGAAAGAGCAGGGATTTGCCGTCAAGATCACTGACGTCATCGGCATGATCATGCCCAACAAACCGGGAGCGCTGCACCATGCGCTGCAAATCCTGACCGATAACGGCATATCGATCGAGTACATGTACGCCTTTACCAATGGCGAAGGGCGGGCGACCGCCGTCATCCGAACCGATACGCCACAGAAGGCCATCGAGGTGCTGCAACTGCACAAGATGGAGCTGCTCAAGACGGGCGATGTGTACCAGCTCTGAGAAAAGGCCAATCATTGAAACCCAATGCCACGATTTTCGAAATCCGTTTCTGCATTGCGCTCCTCAGCGATCAGGGAGCTAATGAGCCTCGCTTCTCGCCCTGATATTCTCTCGTTTGCGGGAGGAATGCCGGGTAACGAGCTGTTTCCGATCGATGAGGTCGAGGAGCTGTTCCGGAACCTCGACACCAAAACCAAACAGGCCGCGTTCCAGTACGGCCCGACACCCGGCCTGCCCTCACTGCTCGAATCGCTTGGCGGTTTTCTGGAACGCAAAGGCCTGCCAGTCAAGAAGAACCGCCTCATGATCACCACCGGATCACAGCAGGCTCTGAGTATTTTTGCCCGCGCTTTCGTCGATCCGGGCGACCGGGTGCTGACCGAGTACCCCTGCTTCATCGGAGCCATCGCGGCGTTCCGCGCCTGCGGAGCCGAGATCGTCTCGCTGCCGGTCGATGAAGCGGGCATCGACATCGCCATGCTCCGTCAGGAGGTGGAGAATCCCGACCCGGCGAAGTTTCTCTACATCACACCGTACTTCCACAACCCGGCGGGAATGCTCTACAGCACCAACCGCAAGAGGAAGCTGATCAAAGCGTTACAGGGGCGCGACATTCCGCTGCTCGAAGACGACGCTTACGGCGACCTCTGGTTCAGCGACGAACACCGCGAAGCCCTGCAACCCATCAAGGCGATCGATCCGGAGGACATCGACGTCTGCTACATGGGCTCCTTCTCCAAGATTCTCGGCCCGGGCCTGCGCCTTGGCTGGATGCTGGCGCCAGAGGCAATCTACGAAAAGTGCGAGCTGATCAAGCAGTCCGCCGACGCCTGTTCGTCAAGCTTCACCCAGGTCATCGCCGACGCATTCATCCGCTCGGGCAGGATCGATACATACGTCGCTTCGGTGCGCGAAGAGTACAAGCGCCGCGCCGCCTCCATGGTCAAAGCCCTGCGAAGCAACCTGCCCGCCTACGTCCGCTGGAACGAACCGAAAGGCGGGTTCTACATCTGGCTGACCCTGCCGGAGGGAGCCGACGCCACTGAAATACTCAAGCGCGCCATCGAAGGCGGCGCGGTCTTCGTCACCGGCAGCACCTTCGACCCGCAAGGAACACGCAACAACACCATGCGCCTCTCCTACTGCAACAACACCCCGGAAGAGATCGAACGCGGCATTCCCATCATCACCCGCGCCATCCGCGAGGTGTGCGGGTAAAAACATCACACCAAAAAGCCTCGGCACACTCGCCAGGATTGCGAACGGCCAAAAAATGCGAAACCCCCGACGTTGCGGGGGTTTCGTGGCAATTATGTCATCGTTGTTCTGATTACTGCTTCGGCATCTGCTGCTGCATCTTGCGCGCCCAGTCCTGCATCTTTTTCACGTCCTCCTTGCTCATGCCCTGCGGGGAGGCCGGAATGGCGGGAATCTCCATCTTCGTGCAGTTGGCTGGCACCTCGAAGAGCTTGTCGTCCGGAGTGGTGCGCTCAGCTTTGACCAGCTCGGTGACCACGCCTTCCGGAGAAAGCAGCGTCTTGACAGGGAAGCCGTCGAGGCCGGCAGCCCTCAGCTTTTCGGCAAGCTGGGTATCGGTCTGGTCATCCGAACCCTGCATCTTGGCATAAGCGAAATAGTCGAGAATATCCTTGCTCACCCAGAGATCGACGGTGTTCTGTTTGTCAGGCCACGAAATCCTGACATGGTTGCAGTCGTAACCATTGACGCGCTCCCTGCCCAGATTTTCGATCTTGGCATTCTTGTACGGGTCGCCGCCCGGCTGCTTTTTCACCTTCGACACATCAAGTTCCATGCAGGCGCCGGTCGCGCCATTGATCATGTAAATCTTGTCGGGGCTGTCCTTCAGCGAAAGGATGGTCATGGACACCTCTCCGCCGTGAGCACCGATGTTGGTCTTGCTTTCGGCACGCATCCCTTTCGGGCCGATGTAAAGCTTCATATCGCTCGTTCCGGCCTTGGGTATGGTAGTCTTCATGGTAAGTACACCGGTAAAGGGACCGGCTATGGCGGGAGCCGCATGCTCGACACCGGCAGAATCGGGAGCACTGGAATCTTTCTTGCCGCATGCCGAGAGCAACAACAGACCCGGCACAAGCACGGCAGCAAACAATCGACGGGTGATGGTTTTCATGATCTTTTTGATTTAGGGGTGGCGTTGTTTCAAAAGAACCGGAAGCAACGATAAGACTGAAAAAAAGAAGCATATGGGTCAATGTAAGCAAATCCTTGCTCACCC
The DNA here is from genome assembly GCF_000006985.1 of Chlorobaculum tepidum TLS. Classification (NCBI taxonomy): domain Bacteria; kingdom Pseudomonadati; phylum Chlorobiota; class Chlorobiia; order Chlorobiales; family Chlorobiaceae; genus Chlorobaculum; species Chlorobaculum tepidum. Next base: position 104,128 of record NC_002932.3, on the reverse strand, counting down.
CGCCCCGTACCGCTTGCGAATTCCCAGCTTGTCGATGCGGGAGTAGAGCGTCTTGGCGTTGATCTTCAGCAGCTCCGCGGCACCTCCTTCGCCGCTGACGCGGCCTCCGGCGCGATCGAGGGCATCAAGAATGAGCTTGCGTTCCATGCCTCGCATCTCCTCTTCGAGCTCCGCCATCGTCATGAGCGCCGATGGTGCGGACAGCGGAACAGATTCATTTCGTAGCGGCAGCACCGTGGAAAAGTCGAGCGAGTCACCTTCGGCGACAATCACCGCCTGCTCAATGGTGTGGGAGAGTTCGCGGATGTTACCCCGCCACTCGCGCGAGACCAGCTCGTTCATATCGCGCTCGCGGATGGCGCGTTCCGGCTTGCCAAACTCGCGGGCGAATTTTCGGGCGAAGTGCAGAGCGAGCACGGGAATGTCGTCGCGGCGTTCGCGAAGCGGCGGCACCGACAGGGGAAAGGCGTTGAGCCGAAAGTAGAGATCCTGACGGAAGCGACCGGTAGCGACCTCCTTTTTAAGGTCGCGGTTGGTGGCGGCGATAACCCGCACATCGACCGGAATCACGCGCCGACCGCCGATGCGTTCGAGCTCCTTTTCCTGAAGCACCCGCAGCAGCTTGGCCTGAAGCTCCAGCGGCAGCTCGCCAATTTCGTCAAGAAAAATGGTGCCGCCGTCGGCCAGCTCGAACTTGCCGATACGCCGCTCAGTCGCGCCGGTGAAGCTCCCCTTTTCGTGGCCGAACAGCTCAGACTCGATGAGCGAAGCGGGCAACGCCGCGCAGTTGACCTTCACCAGCACCCGCTCCTTGCGCGGCGAGAGGTTGTGGATTGCGCGGGCGATCAGCTCCTTGCCGGTGCCGGTTTCGCCCTCGATAAGCACCGTTGCATCGGTCGGAGCGACCTGACTGACACGACGCAACACCTCGGCCAGCGGTGCGCTGTTGCCCACGATCTCCTCGAAGTTATGCGCGGCGCGAATCTCCTCGACGAGGTAAGTGCGCTCCCCTTCGAGCTTGCGGCGCAGCCGGTCGATCTCGTCGAAAGCGAGGTAGTTCTGCAATGCCAGCGCGAGCTGTGGCACAATGAGGCTGACCGTACGCGCCTCCTCGTCGCCCAGCGTAACGCCGACGCCTGAAATAATCAACCCCGCACGGCTGCCGGGCAAATCCCAAAGCTGCAAGACGATGATCGAGCTGATGCCGAAGCGATCGCGCACCAGTTCGAGAATGCGAAAATCCCGGCACAGCTCGTCGAAGCGCTCGCCGGAATAGATGCCGGGCCGCGAAATCACCTCAATGCTCTCCCGCGCAACGGGGTCGTCGGGCAACATTTCAAGATGTTCGAGTGGCGAAAAGGGGGCGAAACTGCTGCCCGACCCACGCATGAAGTTATCATAAATATGGAACCGCCCGTCCGAACCAACCACGCGGATGCCAAGAAACGAGCAAGGCACAAGGCGGCTGATCTGCTCGCAGACAGTCAGCAGCATCTGGCTTCGATCCTTGATGGTGAACAGCGCATTGTTTATCGCGAGCTGCATGGAGGTTTCGGCCTCGCGCTGGCGCAACTCTTCGTAGGCCAGCGCATTGCTCACCGCGATGGCGATGGAGGAGCTGACCCCCGAAAGCAGCGATTTGTCGCCATCACTCCACAGCTTCTCTTCTGCGGAAACAAAGCTGAGGAAACCGATCACCCGCCCGCCGGAACGGAGCGGAGAGAGCACGATCTGGCGCATTCCGAGCTCATGCAGCGTCCAGAGCAGCGGGGCGCCGTCCGCGCCGAACGAGGGAATGTCGCGAGCAATGGAGGCAACCGTCACCGTGCGGTCGTCGAGGTGCCCTTCGAGCCAGGTACCCGCAATGGAGCGCGTCTGGTGGCGCAACTGCTCAGGCAGCTCGAAACGAAGCATCTCAAAAAAGACGCTCGCCTCGCGCCGCTCCCGGTCGATCGTGATGATGACCGCCGAGTCGAACGCAAAGAGAAGACGCAACTTGTCGGTCACGGTGCGGAACAGCTCCTGCGGGTCGCGGATGGTCCCAATGGCGTCGCCGATGTACTGCATGAGCTTGAGCGCTTCGGGCAAGGTGGTGGCATTCATTGGCGGATTTCTGATCTCTTCAGAATACTTTTTGCGGAATATTCTGAAAATTTCAGAATTCATCAAAAGCCGCGAAATCGGGTCATGACAGATAAGTCAAACAATAAAAAAGAGTTAAGCAACTTTGGCGTGAAAAAGAAATTATGGCATGGAAATTGATGTTGATTTCCTGTCGATTTAACCATGTCGCATACTATGAAAAAAAGAAATACCATCGCCGCCCTGCTCATGATCGCCGTTTCCTTTTCGGCGGGCGAGCCTTTGCTGGCGGCTGAAACCAGCGGCGCGCCGCTGACACTCGACGAGGCGCTGCGCATGACGCGCGAGCACAACCCGAAAGCCCGGCAGGCCTTGGAGGAGTTGAACGCTGCCGACGCGAAAGTCACCGAAAGCCGCAGCGCCTGGTTTCCGCAAATCTCGGGCAAGGCGGGTTACACCTACCTCGATCCGGTCTCCGAAATGACCTTCGGCGGCCTCGCCATGAAGTTCATGCCGAACAACAATTACAATGCGCGATTCACCGCCGAGATGATGCTCTACGATTTCGGGCGCACCGCAAGCACCGTCGATCTGGCCAAAGCGGCTCGCAACTCGGCAAGGCTCCGGCAGGACATGACCCTCCGCGACCTTTCGCTGGCGACCGTGCAGGCGTTCTACTCGGTGCTCTTTTTGCAGGAGGCGGTCAGGGTTCAGCAGAAGGAGGTTGCCGCGCTGCAAACGAACCTCGACCACATGCAGAAGCGCTATGACCAGGGTGCAGCCACCCGCTTCGACTTGCTGACGACCCAGGTGCGGCTGGCGGGCGCGGCCAATCGCGAGATCGATTACCAGAACCAGCTCCGCAATCAGGAGATTACGCTGCGTCGCCTCTGTGGTCTCGACGAAAAAGCGCCACTGAGCCTGAAGGGGTCGTTTGATATTACGGCTGCCGATATGGATGCCGACAAGCTTGCCGCTTCGGCGCTCGACCACCGGCCGGAGGTGATGCTCGCCCGCGAGAATTTCAAGGCGGCGTCGTACAAAAAAAATCTCGCTACCCGTGAGTTTCTGCCGAAGATCGTAGGCAGCGCTTCGTGGGGAAGCACCAATGGCTATGTGCCCGACCTCGACAAGATGCGCACCAACGTCGCGGTGGGCGTCGAGCTTCAGGTGCCGATTTTTGATGGATTCAGGAAGAGCGCCGCGCTCAGGGAGGCTACGGCGATGAAGCGCTCGGCGGAGCAGCAGCAGCTCGACGCCGAGCAGGTGAGTCAGGCCGAGGTGCGCCAGTCGGTCAACGATCTGAAGAGCAGCGCCGAAAAAATCCAGACCACCCGCTTGCAGGTTTCGCAGGCTGATCTTGCGGCCAAACACGCGCGAATCCGCTACGACAATGGGCTGGCCACCACGCTCGATCTGCTCGACGCCGAAGCGGCGCTGGCCGAAGCCGAGCTGGCGAACTTGCAGGCCCGATATGAATATGTGATGAATGCCTATTCGGTCAGACGCGCCGCTGGCGATCTGATCGAGCGATAAACGGAGTGATAATCATGACGACAAACCATGTAAAACCATCGAAAATTATGCTCTGCCCTGTCGATTTTTCGCCATCTTCCGAAAGGGCGCTGCTTTATGCCGCCGAACACTGCCCGGCTGACGCCGAGCTGATCGTGCTGTATGTCGGCGACGCCGGAAACGGCGACCGGGGCACAATGCTCAGAGAGCATCTCCATCAGTTTTCGAGCTATTCCGACCTGCTCTCTGCCTACGGCTGCCGGGTGCGTTTCGCCGTCGAGTACGGCTCGCCCGGCGCGACCATCATCGAATATGCGTCGAAAACCGGGGCAGCTATGATCGTGCTCGGCTCGCACGGCGCGAGCAATCTGGGGCGCCTGCTGGTTGGCAGCACTGCTGAATCGGTGATGCGCCACGCGCCGTGCCCGGTGCTGGTGCTCCGCTCGCCGGAAGGCGTCAATGAAACCGGAACGGTTCAGCGGAAACAAAAAGAAGCAATCCTGTAAACACCAACGACAGATTTACTATCCATGGCAGAAACGCAGCAATCCAACATCGAAGCACCGGACAACGAAAAAGGCAAGCCAAAACCGGAACGCTCGATGGGCCGCCTGGTCATCTTCGGCATTTTGCTGGCCATCGGCCTTGTCTGGGGCGGCATGAAGCTCATCCGCTCGCTCAGTTACGAAGAGACCGATGACGCGCAGATCGCCGGCAACATCTATCCGGTCATTCCGCGCGTGCCGGGCAAGGTGGTCGAAGTGCTTGCCAACGACAACCAGATGGTGAAAAAAGGCGACGTGCTCATCCGGCTCGATCCTTCGGACTACCAGATCAAGCGCGATATGGCCGAAGCGCAGCTCCTGAAAGCGCGGGCGGCAGTATCGGGAGCGAAGGCCGACATCATAGCGGCGGCGGCGGCGCAAATCAAGCTTGCCGCCGACCTTCGCCGCAGCCAGAACCTCCAGAAACAGGATGTGATCTCCCGAGCGGAGCTCGATGCCGCCACGGCTGGCGCGACCGCCGCGTCTGCACAGCACGCCGCCGCCGGAGACAACTACAAGGCCGCACTCGCCCAGGCAAAACTTGCCGAGGCCGAGCTGAAAAACGCCGAACTCCAGCTGTCATGGACAACCATTACCGCTCCGGCTGACGGCAAGGTTTCGAAAAAGAACGTCCAGCCCGGCCAGTATGTTACTCCCGGCCAACAGCTCATCGCCATTGTCGGCAGCGGCGACTTGTGGGTCGTGGCCAACTTCAAGGAAACGCAACTCGAACACATGCGCCCCGGCCAAAAGGTAATCATCAAAGTCGATGCCTTCCCAGGCAAGGAGCTGAAAGGCCATATCGATTCAATCTCCGCAGGAACAGGCGCCGAGTTCGCCCTGCTTCCCCCCGATAACGCCAGCGGCAACTTCGTAAAAGTGACCCAGCGTGTGCCGGTCAAGATCGTCTTCGACGAAAAAACCGACCTGCCGCTTGCCGCTGGAATGAATGTGATCGCAGAAGTGAAGGTGAAGTGATGTCAAGTACCGCAACAACCATACCGGGCGCTCAGGCGCTGGAACATCATTACGAAACCGGGGCCAGAAAATGGATCATCACAGCAACGGTGATCATCGCGGCGATGCTCGAACTGATCGACACCACCATCGTCAACGTGGCCCTCAACCACATCAGCGGCAACCTCGGCGCGAGCATCGAGGATGTTTCCTACGTGGTCACGAGCTACGCCATCGCCAACGTGATTGTCATTCCACTGTCGGGATTTCTCGGCAACCTGTTCGGGCGCCGCAACTACTTCGTGGCCTCGATCGTGCTCTTCACGGGCGCCTCGTTTTTGTGCGGCATCTCGACAAACATCTGGATGCTGGTCTTCTTCCGCTTCATCCAGGGTATCGGCGGAGGAGGACTGCTGCCCACCTCGCAGGCGATCCTGTACGAAACCTTCAGGCCGGAGGAGCGCGGCGCGGCAACGGGCATCTTTTCGATGGGGCTGGTGCTCGGCCCCACCATCGGCCCGCTGCTTGGCGGGTATCTGGTCGATTACTTCGCATGGGAGTGGTGCTTTTTCGTCAACATCCCGATCGGCATCGCGGCGGCCTGGGCGTCGCTCACCTTCGTGAAAGAGCCGAAGGTGAAGCCTGTGGTCGAAAAAATCGACTGGGCGGGCATCGGCCTGCTCTCCGTCGGCATCGGCTCGCTCCAGTTCGTGCTTGAGCGGGGCGAACAGAAGGACTGGTTCGAGACCGATTATATCGTCTGGTTCACCATCATCGCCGTGGTTTCGCTCATCGCGTTTGTCTGGCTGGAGCTGCACACCGACCATCCGGCGGTTGACCTCTCCGTGCTGGCGCGAAGCAAAAACCTCGCCATCGGCGCGGTACTGACCTTCATCGTCGGCTTCGGCCTGTACGGTTCACTCTTCATCTTTCCGGTTTTCGTGCAGCGACTCCTCGGCTTCACGGCGCTCCTGACCGGTCTGGTGCTCTTTCCGAGCGCCATGCTCACCGGCATCATTTCGATGCCGCTCGGTATCGCGTTGCAAAAGGGTGCGTCGCCGAAGCTGCTCATGACGGTCGGCATGGTCGCTTTCTTCTGGTTCTGCTGGGAGCTTGGCAACCAGACGCTCATGTCGGGCGCGGAGAACTTTTTTCTCGTGCTGCTCATTCGCGGCTTCGCCCTCGGCTTCATCTTCATTCCGGTCACCCTGCTCGCCGTCACGGGACTGCACGGCAAGGATATCGGGCAGGCGACCGGCCTGAACAATATGGTGCGTCAGCTTGGCGGTTCGTTCGGCATCGCCATCACCAACACCTACGTCACCCAGCGCGTGGCCGCGCACCGCATCGACATTCTCAGCCACCTCTCGCCCTACGACCCCGCCGCCGTTCAGCGGTTGCAGGACATGAAGCAGGCGCTCGGTCAGTACATGAGTTCGCCGGTCGAAGCAGGACAGGCAGCAATGGCTGCGCTCGAAGGCATCGTCGTCCGCCAGAGCTACCACCTGGCATACATGGACGCCTTCAAGATGATCGCCATCCTCTTCGCTGTCTGCCTGCCACTGCTGCTCTTTATCAGGGTGGACAAAAAAGAGACGGTGGATATGTCATCGGTGCACTGAAAAATATCGTGATATGACCGTGTGCCTGACATGCCGCACAACGGTCCAGCAAAGCCGCAGAAGATCACTGCGGCTTTGCTGTTTCAGGCTGATCCGGCTCAAAATCGAGGCAGATCGAGTTCATGCAGAAGCGCTTGCCGGTCGGAGGCGGACCGTCGTCGAAGACGTGACCAAGGTGCGCGCCGCAACGTCCGCAAAGCACTTCGGTACGCACCATGCCGAACGAGGTATCTTCACGATACGCGACACTGCCAGGACGTACCGTCTCGAAAAAGCTCGGCCAGCCACAGGTGCTGGCGAACTTGGCATCCGACCGGAACAGGGTATTGCCACAGGCCGCGCAGTAGTAGGTCCCAAGACCTTCGTAATTCCAGTATTTGCCGGTAAAAGCCCGTTCGGTTTCGGCAAGCCGGGCCACGGCATAGAGTTCAGGAGAGAGCACCTTTTTCCAGACCTCGTTCGGCAAATCAAGCCGGGTAGTATCGGTGCGGGAGTAGTAGGGATTCTGCGGATGATTGTTGCTCATGGCGTTGCCCGGTTTCGTTGGCGAAGCTTTCGGTGAGGCCTGACAAGCGGATAACACGGTCAGCATCATAACCAGCAATGTGGTCACTCGTCTCATGGCGGTCAGGGTTTTTCCACCATAACCGCATTGCCCTCGCAAGCGTTCCGGCTAAGCTTCCGTTGTGGTGCGATACTCCTGCCAGGCCTTCGTAATCTCCCCGCGCGACATAAACAGAAAGATCGTAGCGGCGATGGTTACCATCGCGCCGGTTCTGAGCGCAGCCGGAGTACCGAAATGCTCCGATAGCAAGCCCATCAGCAGATTGCCGAAAGGCATCAAGCCAAGCAACACCATGAGGTAGATGCTCATGACGCGCCCGCGAAAGCGGTCATCGACCAGCCGCTGCACGGTGGCGCTCATCGTGGCAAAAGCCGAGAGCATCCCGAGCCCAGAGAGGTAGAGAAAAAAGAGCGCTAGCGGCAACCATGTCGCGAAGGTGAAGGCCGCCAGCGCGACGGCGAAGGTCAGTATGCCGCCGATCACCAGCCGGTCGGCGCGCACCTTGCCGCTCGTCATCGACACCACCACAGTGCCGGAGAGCGAGCCGAGGCCGAACGCCGAATAGAGGTAGCCCATCCCCGCCGCGCCGATACCGAAGGTCTGCCTGGCCACCACCGGCAGCATCGACATGAACGACCAGCCAAAGATCGAAACCACACCCACGAACAGCACGATCGCCCTGATAACCGGATGCCGGCGGGTATAGGCGATGCCCGAACGGATCGACTGGATCGGGCGCTCCTCCACCGCCGGACGCGGCGGCGCGGCTGTCGGCCGGATCGCCAGAAGCGCGGCGATGACCGCCACGTAGCTGACGCCGTTGGCAATGAACGCCCCGCCGGTGCCGACCCAGGTAATCATGAAGCCGGCCAGCACCGGCCCGACCACCCTCGACGCATTGAAAATCGAGGCGTTGAGCGCCACCGCCGAAGGCAGATCCTTGCGCTCGACCATTTCGCTGATGAACGCCTGAATCGCCGGCGTGGCGAGTGCGCCAACGCTGCCGAGCAGGAAGGCCAGCACGAGAATTGCGGGAATGGTGATATGGCCGCTGAGGGTGATCGCTCCGAGGATGAGGGCGAGCATCATCGAGAGCGCCTGCGTCCAGAGGAGTATCGTGCGCCGCGAATAGCGGTCAACAATCATACCGCCAAAAAGCGAGAGCAGCAGCGTCGGCACGGTCGAGGTGGCCGCCGTGACGCCAACCCAGAACGCCGAACCGGTCATTTCGAGCACCAGCCACCCCTGGGCCACCATTTGAAGCCAGGTGCCGATCATCGACACGATCTGCCCAACGAAATAGAGCCGGAAGTTCCGGCTCGCAAAAGGAGGAAACGCTGCCAGCAGCTTCGATTTCAGGCCGCCGCCGGACGGCAAGGGAAGCGAGTCATCGTGATTTCCGGAAAAATCCTCTTCAGGAACAGTGCTCATTGGTCGTCACTCAACAGTCATTCGTAACGGAAGGTAAAGCCGGACGAAAAGTAGAAAAAAGTAGATCAATTCCATAAGTTCCTGTCTCGTAGCCACCACGAAAGCACATGGTGATCAGTTGGCCTTTCAGTTTATTCGGACCATCAACGGCTTTCGAAACAAAGAGAGACAACGGCTGCTGAAACCGGGTGATATGAACAAAAAATGGATACTGAAGCAAGGGAATGTACCCGCGCAACGCGGCGCTCCCCATGAAATCTTTTTTTCACTATGACCCTCGACGAACTCAACAGGCTGCTCGATCCGCAGGTGCTTGCGTTGATCGACGCCCACGCCAGTGACGATCCGGCGACGTTTGCGATGCAATTTCACGGAAGGGGCGATTTGCCGGTGCGGGCGATAGCCGAGCAGATTGCCTGCCGGAAAAAGGCTGCCGCGAAGCTGCCATCGCTGTCGCGCTTTCCGATGCTCTATACGCGGCTCGGCCTCGAACAGGCTTCCGGCGAGCGGGCTGCGGAGTGGAAAGCGTCGCTTATGCGGGGGTGGCGGGCGATTGATCTGACGGGAGGTCTCGGAATCGATACGCTCTTTCTCGCCCAGCGCTTCGACTCGGTGGTATCGTGCGAGCGGAACGAGGCGCTGGCACGGCTAGCCGAAGCGAACCGGCGCATGATGGGGGTGACGAATGTCGAGACGCTCATTGGCGACAGTGAGGAACTGTTGGCAGGGTATGCCGACGATTCGTTCGACTGGGTACTGGTCGATCCGGCGCGGCGCGAGCACGGCGGGCGCTCGGCGGGGCTATCGGCGTCGAGTCCCGATGTGGTACGCTTGCACGACATGCTGCTCCGCAAGGCACGACGAGTCTGCATCAAGGCGTCACCCGCGCTGGAAATCAGCGGTCTGGAAACACAACTGCCGACGCTCTCGGAAGTTATCGCCGTGTCGGTGGATGGGGAGTGCAAGGAGGTGCTACTGCTGCTCTACCGCGAACGCGAAGCTGGCTTGACGCCGGAGATTCGTGCGGTGTGCCTCGGAAGCGAGACGTTCGAGATCGTTTCATCTGGTGGCGTGCCGCCCGCTCGCGTGGTCGCCGAAGCGCCCGGCACGTGGCTCTACGAGCCGGACACGGCGATCATCAAGGCGCGGCTGACGGGCGAGCTTGCGCGTCAATTCCATCTTGAATTTCTCAATCGCACGGTGGATTATCTGACGTCAGATCGGTTGATCGAGCCATTTCCGGGCAGAAGCTTCCGGATCGAGGAGTGCCGTCCATTCAGGCAGAAGAGTTTCCGGAAGGAGCTTGCTGAACTGGAAATCACGAATGCGGCCATCCAGCGGCGCGATTTTCCGCTGTCGGTCGAGGAGCTGCGCAAGCGGTACAAAATCGGGGAGAGCAGCGAGCGCTATCTCTTTTTCACGAAAAACGCTACGGGCAGTCTCATCTGGCTCTCGTGCAGAAAGCCGTGAGCTTCAGGTCCGGTTGCGAAGCATCAGAAGCTTCTGAAGCTCCTGCTGCGCCACGCCGTAGCGCAGGCCCTGGATGCTCACCGTCAGGCTGCCGACGCCGAGCATCCGCATGAACTGATGCAGGATGAGCACGCCCATCGTAAAGACGTCGGCGCGCCCTTCTGGGATGCCGAGCGCCACGATCTCGTTGAGCTTCATCGCGCGGAGCCGGTCGAGCAGCTCGTGCACCGCATCGTATTCAAGCCGGTAGCCCTGCACTTTCGCCGCGTCGAAATGGCGGTCACCGAGGCACACCTGTGCAATGGTGGTCAGCGTGCCCGCGACGCCGAAAACCTGCTGGCGACCCGCGAAAAACGGCGGCAGGCTTCTGGCGAGCTTGCGGTTAATCTCCTTTTTTGCCGCCTCGAACGCCTCCGGCGACGGGGGCTGCGCGGCGCAAAAGCGTTCGGTCATTCTCACCGAACCGATGTTTATGCTGACCGCGCTGTCAACCTGCTCGACTGTGCCCATGATGATTTCGGTGCTGCCACCGCCGATGTCGATCACCGTGAACGGTTCCGGCACCTCCGGCAGCCCGGCCACCGCGCCGAAAAAGGTGAGCGCGGCCTCCTCGTCTCCGCTGATGCAGCGGATTTCGATGCCGGTCTCGCCCTTGACCGCCGCGATGACTTCATCGCGGTTGGCCGCGTCACGCAGGGCGCTGGTACCGACGGCCAGAATCCGCTGCACGCCAAGTCCATCGCACAGATTCCGGTACTCCGTCATGCAGGCAATCAGCCGGTCGAGCGCTTCAGGGTGGATCATCCGGTATTCATCGACGTTCTGGCCGAGGCGCACGATGGTCTGGCGGTGATCGACGGTCACGATGTTGCTGGCCGCAGCGTCAAGATCGGCGACCAGCAGCAGGGCCGTATTGGTGCCGACATCGATGCAGGCAATGCGTTCGGTTGCGTTGGACATGGTTTTACAATTATTAGCGAGAACCCGACCTTGCATTCAGCAGAGCTTCAGCCCCGTGGCCCTTCAAATCTCTTGCATTCATGTTGCCTCGGCTTTCAAGCCGGGGCGGGGCAGAGTTCGCTCCCCTGATTCTGAATCGTCGGTCTCAATCAGTTTTTTGGTTCAACGAGCGCCGAGAGCCACTCGTCTTCGTAAATGGTCTTGACGTTGGTGTATTTGATCCGCTTGAGCAGCTGCTTCAGCCACGGCTCGTCATAGACCAGCACGCCGGAGAGCAGCACCTGGGCGTTCGGCGCGTGACGGCGGATGGTCGGCAGGATGCGGTCGAGTACGTTCTTGTTGATGTTGGCCAGAATCAGGTCATAGCCCTCTTCGAGGGTTGCCGCCAGCTCCTCTTCGGCGTCGAGCAGCTCGACGCGGATATCCGCCACGTCGTTTTCGGCGACGTTCTCGACGGCGTTCTCCGCCGCCCAGGCGTTGTTGTCGAAGGCGAGAATCGGATTGCGGTTGCCGAGCTTGCGGGCCGCGATGGCGAGCACGCCCGTGCCGGTGCCGATGTCCATGATCTTTTTGTCGGCGAGGTCAAGCTCCTCCATCTGGCGAAGCATCAGGCGCGTGGTGGCGTGGTAACCGGTGCCAAACGACATCTTCGGATTGATCGCGATGACAATCTGCCCCGGTTTGACATCGTACTCCTTCTGGTGCTGGATGATCAGGAAGCGGTCGGAGATTTCCACCGGCTGCAGGTGCGCCTCCCACTCAGCGTTCCAGTTCCGGTCGGCCATAAACGATGCCGTGAAGCGCGGCACCGAGCCAAAGGTCTCCTGCAGCATGATATTTATGGACGCCTCTTTGTCGGCGTTCCAGTCGCTTTCGGGAAGGTAGGCAAGCAGCTTGTGGTCATCTTCGAGGAAATATTCGATGCCGACCTGGGAAAGCACGGCGATATAGAGTTCGTAGAGGTCGCTGTCAATTTCGAACGCGAGTTCGATATGGTTGTGAGTTTTCGGCGGCTGCATTGACGATGTTGTTACTGTGAGTGAGTGCTGTGTGGGAAGATAGCAAAACGGCGAGAATGGAACGATGGGGGGCTGACAAGACTTTTGGGACTGATGGAAAAGAACCACGAAACTTCAAGGATCATCCGCGTGGCTACTCAACCCGGATGATCCTCGTGCCGAAAGCGAAATGGGTGGCGTAATAGCTCTGGGAAAGCGTGCTGATGCTGATGCCTGCTTTTGAAGATGCGTGGGCGAAGCGTTCGTTACCGAGGTAGACTCCGACGTGGGTAATCTCGTCCCCGGCGGCGAAAAAGACCAGGTCACCGGGTTGCAGGCGATCTCTGTGAATGATCGGGCCCACCAGTGCGAGATCATTCGAGGCACGGGGCAAGATCATCTGGAACGAACGGTTGTAGAGATATTGCACGAAGCCGGAGCAGTCGAATCCTTCCGGCGTGGTTCCGCCAAAGCGATATTTCACTCCTCTGGCCTCTTCGATAGAATCGAGCATCGCCCTGAAGGCCCGTGCGGAAACCTGTACCGGCACACTGCACCGTTCCGGGCCTTGAGGACGGAGGCGTGAGATAGAAGTTTTTCTCTTTTTTAAACTATATTTGCTCTCCATGCGATCGGAGAGTGGCCGTATGCTCTGGCATGCGCCAAGCGTAAGCATCAGGGACGCGAGCACCATGAGCGCCAGTGCTCTGAGTATGCTTGTCGCTTTTGCGGCTTTCGGAGCGAACCGGGTGATCTCGTTCATGGGGCCGGTGAAACTGGATTTCCGGTGTTCCGGATTCATGAAGTGAGTCGATCATGGAAGTATAGTAAATCCGAACCGGAAAACGATCCTGAAACAATCAAAATCCAATTCTTTCGATTGAGAGTATGGTAGTCATGAAATTTGGCGGCACCTCTGTTGGCTCGGCTGCGGCCATGCGGCAGGTGATCGCCAATGTCGCGGAAAAGAAGAAATCGAGCGCGCCGCTCGTCGTTTTAAGCGCGTGCAGCGGAATAACCAACAAACTGATCCAGATCGCCGATGCGGCCGGCTCCGGCTGTCTCGAAGAGGCCCAGCAGCTTGTTGGCGAGGTTCGCCAGTTTCACCTCGATCTGATCGGGGAGTTGATCGAAAGCGAGGAGCTCCAACAGGAGGTGATCGCAAAGATCGAGGTCTATCTCACCCGGCTCGAACGCCTCACCGAGGGCATCGAGATCGTCGGTGAGCTGACCGAGCGCTCGAAAGACCGCTTCTGCTCATTCGGCGAACTGCTTTCGACCTCCGTGTTCGCCGCCGCACTGAACGAAGCGGGCGTGAGCTGCAAGTGGATCGACGTGCGGACGGTGATGATCACCGACGACCGATTCGGCTTTGCCCGCCCACTCGCCGAGATTTGCCAGAAAAACACCAGCGAGATCATCAAGCCACTGCTCGATGCAGGCACAGTCGTCGTGACGCAGGGCTACATCGGCGCGACCGAGTCGGGCCGTACCACCACACTGGGACGCGGAGGCTCCGACCTGTCGGCAGCACTTTTCGGCGCATGGCTGCATTCGGAGTCTATCGAAATCTGGACGGACGTTGATGGCGTCATGACGACTGATCCCCGAATAGTTCCGGAGGCGAAGAGCATCAGGGTCATGACCTTTTCCGAAGCTGCCGAGCTGGCCTATCTCGGCGCGAAAGTGCTCCATCCCGACACCATCGCCCCAGCGGTCCAAAAGAACATTCCGGTTTATGTGCTCAACACCTGGCACCCGGATTCCAAAGGCACGCTGATCACCAACGATCCGGAGCTGCTGGCAGGAAAGAGCCACGGCGGTCTGGTCAAATCCATTGCCGTCAAGAAAGCGCAGGCGATTCTCAATATCCGCTCGAACCGGATGTTTGGCCGCCACGGATTTATGAGCGAGCTGTTCGACGTGTTCGAGCGCTTTGGCATTTCGGTCGAAATGATCTCGACCAGCGAAGTCTCGGTCTCCCTGACGGTTGACGATGCCGTGGTGAGCGAGCCGCTCATCAAGGCGCTCGGCGCGCTCGGTGAGGTCGAGATTGAGCACAAGGTAGCCACGGTCAGCGTGGTTGGCGACAATCTCCGTATGTCGAAGGGCGTTGCCGGCAGGATTTTCAACTCGCTTCGCAACGTCAACCTGCGCATGATTTCGCAGGGCGCATCGGAGATTAACGTGGGCGTGGTGGTTGATGAAAGTGACGTGCAGGCGGCGGTTGCAAGTCTGCACTGCGAGTTCTTTGCGGAATCGCAGTGCGACGCGATTTTCGAGAAACCGGCGGGCAGCTAAGACCGCAAACGCAAAAAAAAATTAAAAGGATAATCACGAACAAGAGCTATGGATTACAAGAAAGCCGGAGTCGATATTTCCGCAGGTGAAGAGTTCGTCCGCCTCATCAAACCCCATGTCCGCCAGACCTTCACTCCGCAGGTGATGACCGACATCGGCGCGTTCGGCGGATTCTTTCAGCCCGATTTCGCGAAGTATGAGAAGCCGGTGCTGGTCAGCAGCATCGACGGCGTGGGCACCAAGCTCAAGATCGCCATCGAGCTCGGCAAGTACGACACGGTCGGCTCCTGCCTGGTCAACCACTGCGTGAACGACATTCTGGTCTGCGGCGCCCGCCCGCTCTTTTTCCTCGACTACTATGCCTGCGGCAAGCTCAAGCCTGAGATTGCCGCGTCCGTGGTGACCGGCATGGTGAAGGCGTGCCGCGAGAACGGCGCGGCGCTCATCGGTGGCGAAACCGCCGAGATGCCGGGCGTGTACGACGTGGAGGATTTCGATCTCGCTGGTACGATTGTCGGCATGGTCGATCAGCCGCACATCATCAACGGCTCGAAGATCGAGGCGGGCGACGTGATGATAGGCCTGCCTTCGACCGGCCTGCACACCAACGGCTATTCGCTAGCCCGCAAGGTGTTCGAGGGGCGGATGAACGAGACGTTTGCCGAGCTTGACGGTACGGTCGGCGAGGAGCTCTTGAAGGTGCACCGCTCCTACCTGCCGGTCATCGAACCGCTGCTTGGCACTGGCGACCTGCGCGGCATGTCGCATATCACCGGCGGTGGTCTCATGGGGAACACCATGCGCATCGTGCCGGAAGGCCTCGCCCTTTCGGTGGACTGGAATTCATGGCCGGAACCGCTGATTTTCGACCTGATCCGCAAGGAGGGCTCGGTGCCCGAAGAGGATATGCGCCGCACCTTCAACCTGGGCCTCGGTCTGGTGATGATTGTCGCGAAAGATCGCGTCGATCACATCATGGGCTACTTGAAGTCGAAGGATGAAAATGCCTACATTGTTGGAGAGGTCGTCAAGGCCTGACCATTCGATTATGTGTTTGTCTGTCATTTAATCGAGACTGATATGCTGACATTTCTTGCCATCATCGTCGTCGCGTACCTGATTGGCTCCATTCCGACCAGCATCATTGCCGGAAAGCTGCTCAAGGGCATCGATATCCGCGAGTTCGGCAGTGGCAATGCCGGCGGCACCAACGCCTTCCGCGTGCTCGGCTGGAAGGCAGGACTGGTCGTAACACTCATCGACATTGCCAAAGGCACCATCGCCGCCGTGCCGGTGGTCGGCTTTTTCAAGGCGCACCCCCTCGGCGCGTTTCCCGACATGAACGAGATCGCTTTGAGCCTGATCGCAGGCATGGCCGCCGTCATCGGCCACGTTTTCACGGTCTTTGCCGGTTTCAAGGGGGGCAAGGGGGTCAGCACCGCCGCCGGTATGCTGATCGGTATCGCACCGGTAAGCATGCTGATGGTGATTGGCATCTTCCTTCTGGCCGTTACGATTTCGCGCTACGTCTCGGTAGGATCGATTCTTGCGGCCATCGCCTTCCCGCTGATCATCGCCATCCGCAAATATGTCTTCGATCTCGGCTCCGGCCTCGATTACCGCTTTTTCGACCATTGGTTCGTGCATGACAGCCTCGACTATCACCTGCTCATATTTGGAGGCATTGTAGCCGTGGCGATCATCTACACGCACCGTGCCAACATCAAGCGCCTCTTTTCTGGAACCGAAAACCGCCTGAGCTTCGGGCGGAAAAACTGAGCGGCTGTTTACAATGAAGATCACTGTTCTCGGCGCAGGAAGTTGGGGAACCACGCTTGCCATGCTGCTGGCCAATAAAGGCCACGAAGTACGGCTGTGGGCGCACCGCCCGGAGTTCGCCCGCGCGCTTGAGGCCGACCGCGAAAACAAGCGCTACCTCAAAGGGGTTCTTTTTCCCGACAACCTGCGTGTGGTCGAAAATCTTCACGACGCCGTCGAAACAGCGGAGATGATCGTGACAGCAGTGCCGTCGCATGCGCTGCGGGAGACGGCGGCGGCGTTTGCGCACCTGCCTCTCGACGGCAAAATCATCGTCAACGTCGCCAAGGGGATCGAGCAGCACACCGGAAAGCGCATGTCCGAGGTGTTACTCGAAGCGCTGCCCCGCATCGCGCCGGAGCAGATCGCCGTGCTCTACGGCCCAAGCCATGCCGAGGAGGTCGCCCGCCAGCAGCCGACCACCGTTGTCGCCTGCTCTGTTTCGGAAGCGACCGCCCGCCGGGTTCAGGAGGCGTTTCACACCAGCAGCTTCCGCGTCTATGTCAACACCGACCTCATCGGCGTCGAGATCGCCGGATCAGTCAAGAACGTCATCGCCATCGCCGCCGGAATTTCCGACGGACTCGGCTTCGGCGACAACGCCAAGGCGGCGATCATCACGCGCGGCCTGGCTGAAATCTCGCGCCTCAGCTCGAAGCTTGGCGCCGACCCGCTGACCCTATCGGGTCTGTCCGGCATCGGCGACCTGGTCGTAACCTGCCTGAGCCAGCACAGCCGCAACCGCTACGTCGGCGAGCAGATTGGCAAGGGCCGCAAGCTCGACGAAGTGATCGGAGAGATGAGCATGGTAGCCGAAGGGGTGCTCACCTCCAAAGCCGTAGTCAAGCTCGCCGAACGCCTCGGCGTCGAAATGCCCATCTCGCAAGCCGTCTATGAAATGCTCTACGAAAACAAACCCGCCCCGCAAGCCATTCTGGAGCTGATGGAAAGGGATCCCAAGCCGGAGCATTATTGAAGTTTAAGCGTATAGGTCGTGTAGGACTTATAAGACCTATATGACCTATAAGCTCTCAAGAGCGCACATAATGCGCCCCTGCGGTTGGCCAGCCCTCACTCCCGCTCCGGGAATTTGTACCACACCAGCTTGCCGCTACCCTCGGCGGTATCGCGCCAATGGTCGCAGTCCAGCTCGATCTTTGCAATTCCGCAGGTATTCATCGCTTCGGCGGGTTTGGCAGTGAGCCACTGGACGAAATGGCTGATCATCGGGTTGTGGCCGAAGAGCATGACCGTATTATCCTCGTCCGCAAGCGACCGGACAATGACGGCAAGTGCATCAATACCGCCCTCGTAGATTTCGATCTTCTGCACGATCTCCCGCCGCTCGATGCCCAGCGTATCCGCGAAAATCTCCGCCGTTTCGAGTGCTCTGTGCGCAGGGCTTGAAATGAGCCGTTCCGGAGTGATGCCTTTTTTGCGCAGGCGCTCACTCATCTCTTCGGCCTGGCGGCGGCCTTGTTTGGTGAGGGAGCGGTCGAAGTCGGACTGGGCCGGATCTTTCCAGCCCGCCTTGGCGTGGCGTACGAGGTAGAGGGTTTTCATGGGCGAGAAATGATAGTTCGGGTTTTCAAGGTCATGATCCGCCGGTACGATTCGTTAATCCTCTCCGGCGAAATAGCCCCTTTTTCAACGAGGTGGCGGATAATGCTCGTTGCTTTGCTAGCGATCTCCGGGTCGTAGCTGACGTTGTTGCCGAAAATCAGCACATCGACCCCTGCGTCAATCGCCAGCCGGATCGCCTCTTCGAGGCCATAACGGTCGGCGATAGCTTTCATCTGCATGTCGTCGCTGAGTACCACACCCCGGAAGCCGAGCTGTTTGCGAAGCAGGCCGTCAATCGTCGCCTTCGAGAGCGTCGCCGGGTAGAGGCTGTCGAGGCGGGCGTTGAAAACGTGCGCTGTCATGACCGGATCGCTATACCCTTCACGGATCAGCGCCCAGTAGGGATCAAGCTCTTTTTTTGACCAGGTGGCGGTGACATCGGTAAAATCCTTGTGCGTATCGGTGGTCGAGCTGCCGTGGCCGGGGAAGTGCTTCAGCGCAGCAATGATGCCTTGCTGGTGGAACGCATCGATGACCATTCGAGCCTGCTGGGCAACGACAACCGGATCTGCCGAGAAGCTCCGGTCGAGCTTGCCGATGACGGGATTGCTTGGGTTGACGTTCAGATCAACCACCGGCGCGAGATTCACGTTGATACCGAGACTTTTGAGTAAAGCGGCGGTCGATCCGGCGGCCTGCCATGTGCTGTCGGAATTATTGAGTGTGCCGAGATAAGCGGCGGAAACGGTCGGCGGAAAGCCGCGCGACGGCTTGAGGCGGCAGACGCGCCCACCCTCCTGATCGACAGCAATGAAAAGCGGAGTGGTCGAGAGCTTTTGCAGCTCCGAGGTAAGACGCCGGAGCTGCTCCGGCGACTCGATGTTGCGAATTGGAGATTTTGATGGCACGTCGTAATCGAACAGCACCACGCCGCCGATGCCCCGCTCGCGAATATCAGCGGCGATAGCTGAATCGTCTTTGGCCTCCATGCCACGGAAGCCGATCATAAGCATCTGGCCGATCTTGATCGAAAGACTGTCGGGCGTGGATGGCGCGGCCAGCGCGGAGGTAAAGCTCAAAAAAAGCAGCAGCGCCGCAAGGAGAGTCGCTTTCATGGAAATAAAAAACAGGCTGGCCTTTTTTTGATAAGACCAGCCCGAGGCTTGTTGTTATTTCTTCTTCATTACGATGGCATCGTTCTCCAGCCCGATCTCGACGGTGTCGTCTTCGCCAACCTGACCGGCGAGGATCATCTCCGAAAGGCGGTTAGTAATCTGCCGTTGCATGACGCGCTTGAGCGGGCGCGCGCCGAATGCCGGGTCAAAGCCGGTTTTGGCAAGCCACATGAGCGCCTCGTCCGAGATTTCGAGGGTGATGCGCTGGCGCCTGGCGGTCTCCTTGATCCGGTTGAACTGAATGGTGACGATCTCCCGCAGGTTTTCACGTGTCAGCGGCGTGAAGAGAATTACCTCGTCGATGCGGTTCAAGAACTCAGGCCGCACCTGCTGCTTGAGCAACTGGAAGAGCTTCTCCTTCAACCCGGCCAGCGCCGCATCAGCATCGCGCCCTTCGAGATGCTCCATTTCGCTCTGAATGAGCTGCGCGCCGATGTTCGAGGTCATGATGATGATGGTGTTCTTGAAGTTCACCGTGCGCCCTTTGCTGTCGGTCAGCCGCCCGTCGTCGAGAATCTGGAGCAGGATGTTGAACACATCCGGGTGCGCCTTTTCGATTTCGTCGAGCAACACCACCGAGAAGGGCTTGCGCCGTACCGCTTCGGTAAGCTGACCGCCCTCTTCGTAGCCGACGTAGCCGGGAGGTGCTCCGACAAGGCGGCTCACGGTGTGCGCCTCCATGTACTCGCTCATGTCGATGCGGATTAGCGCGTCCTCGTCGTCGAACAGGTATTCGGCCAGCGTGCGGGCCAGCTCGGTCTTGCCGACGCCGGTCGGGCCGAGGAAAATGAACGAGCCGATGGGTCGCTTCTCGTCGCCCATGCCCGCGCGCGAACGCTTGACCGCGTCGCTGACCGCGCGGACAGCTTCATCCTGGCCAACCACCCTGCGGTGCAGCTCGGACTCGATGCCGAGCAGCTTCTGCCGCTCGGACTGGAGCATCTTGCTGACCGGAATGCCCGTCCATCGCGAAACGATGTCGGCGATGTCGCCCGCGTCGATCTCCTCCTTCATAATGAGGTCGCCGGAGGCCTGTCGCGCTTCGATCTTGCGGTTGTTCTCCTCCAGCGCCTTTTCGATCTCGGCGATCTTGCCGTAGCGAATCTCAGCGACCTTGCCGTAATCACCGCTGCGTTCATAATTTTCAGCCTGTACACGCAGGTCTTCAAGCTCTTCCTTGAGACGGCGGGAGGTGTGGATAAGCTCCTTCTCTGCCTCCCACTGCGCCTTGACGGTCGCCTGCTCCTCCCTGAGGCTCGCGATCTGCTTTTCGATGTCGAGCAGCCTTTGTCTGGTATCTGCGGTATTCATAAACAGCTATTCCTGTTGAAGAGTGAAAAGAGAAATTATTGATTAAATTTACAGCCTAATTTATCAAGTCAAAACAAACCGGCTTCGCTTGTTACTGGCGTTAACTCTTTAATCAAACAGGACAACGGATGCAAAAGTTCTCGGTTGGCACTGTATCGCTGCCAGGGCCGAAGGGCCTGTTTCTCATCGCGGGGCCTTGCCTTATCGAAAACCGGCGGATGGCGATGGATGTGGCCGCCGAACTCGACCGCATCCGCAAAAAGGAAGATGTGCGCGTCATCTTCAAAGGTTCTTACCGCAAGGCGAATCGCTCGTCGGCCTCTTCATACACTGGCATTGGGGACCGCCAGGCACTTGAAATCCTGCGCGAGATCAGAGACTATTTCGGGATGCCGGTGCTAACCGATGTTCACGAAACCTCCGAGGTCGAACTCGCGGCATCCTATGTCGATGTGCTCCAGATTCCCGCGTTCCTCTGCCGCCAGACTGACCTGATCGTGGCCGCAGCATCGACGGGGCTTGCCGTCAACATCAAGAAAGGGCAGTTTCTCGCGCCGGAAGACATGGCTCTTGCCGCGGCCAAAGCCGCCGCAACGGGAAACAAAAAGATTATGCTTACCGAACGGGGCACCACCTTTGGCTACCACAATCTCGTGGTCGATTACCGGGGGCTGCCAATCATGGCCGAATCCGGCTGGCCGGTCATTCTCGATGTCACCCACAGCGTCCAGTTGCCGGGTGCCGGAGCAGGCGTTTCCGGAGGCGACCGCCGGTTCCTCATGCCGCTTGCCCGCGCCGCCGTTGCCGCGGGAGTTGATGGCCTCTTTTTCGAGGTGCATCCCGATCCGGCGACCGCCATGTCCGACGCTTCGACCCAGGCTCCGCTCGCCGGATTCGGCGAAATGGTGCGGGAGCTGATGCAGCTTCAGCGCTGCATGCAGTCGATCCGGGAAGAATTTCATTCACGTTAACCAGATACACTCTTGAGCTCTTTCCAGTTTTTCGGTATGCAGCCCTACCAGGCTGATCCCTCTTCGCAGATCAACGCCGCCCTCGATAGCATCAAGGCGCTGGTCATCTCCCTCGACGGCGTCCTCACCAGCGGCGTGATCACTCTCGACGGCGAGGGGCGCGAAATGCCCACCCTTTTTGCCCGCGACCTGGCCGGACTCCGCGAGGCGCTGCGTCTCGGCATGAAGGTGGCGATCATCGCCGGGCGGCAGGCCGGAGCCTTCCGCCAGATGCTCGAAGCCACAGGGCCAATCGATCTCTTCCTCGACGGCGAGGAGCGACTTGACGCTTACGAAGCATTCAAAAGCCGCCACGGCCTGCAGGACGATGAGTGTGCCTGCATTGCCGACGATATCGACGATCTGGAATTGCTGAAAAAGGCCGGATTGCCAGTAACGCCGATCAATGGCGCGGAGTACCTCCGCAACCGCGTCGCCTACATCTCGGTATTCGAAGGTGGACGCGGCTGCGTTCGCGAGATCGTCGAGATGGTGCTCGACCACCAGGGCCGCTGGAAGTACAGCGAAAAGCAGGCTCAGGGGTAGTTGAAAAGTCGAAATCGTTGCGCCGGTGAATCGATCCCGACATCGACAGGGAGTTCCAGAAAAAGACCTGCACTGCCAAGCCAGTTAGAACCGGCCCCTCCTCACCCCTCCCGTTGCGAACAAACGCAACTATCGGCGTTCAGAAACATCGCCATTTTGGCCAGTGATCTCGTGCCGACCACGTTAGTGCCATGGCCCGGTTCGATGTGCACGTCACCGAGGTAATCGGTACCGCCTTCGAGCGCCCGTTCCAGCGCGTCGAGCTTCCCGAGCAGGCTGTAGGCCGCCGATTGCGGTGTTGAGCACGACACCGGTGGATTGTCGAAACCATGCACCACGTAGCCGTCCGGAATCATCTCCTCGTCGAGATAGTAGTGCCAATGCGTCATGCCACAGCCAAAGCGCGCCAGCAGACCGGGAAAGCGGTTGCCAGGTGCAAGCGCGAGCAGAATGCTGGCGATCATCGCATTGCCGATAGCGTGGGCTATGATGGTCAGCGTGTCGAACGAGGGCTTCGAGACGAGGCCCTCCGGCAATCCGGCAGGTGTGACCAGCCATGCATGTCCGTTGTCGAGACCGATCTCCACCAGGTCATGGCGCGGGTCGATGGCGGTTTTCCGGCATCCCGACCGTGTTGTAAGGATACGCACGCCGGGCACGGGCACGAGCAGCTGTTTCCCGGCGATTGTCACCGGCACCAATGCGTCGCCGACTGATGTTCCGCCGAGGTCATCAGCCTCGATTGCAGGCGCGACCTTCACCGGGAGCTGGCGGGCGAAGAAACCGTAGCTCATACCGTTACGCTCGTCAAGGTAGCGCGAAACGATCTTGCGGCAGAAGCCGTTACGGTAGTCGAGCGACTCGCGCGAGGTGTGGTTCATGAAGCGCTCGTTTCCCGCCCAGATGCGTCCACACTCCACAAAATCAGCGGCGAACTCCAGGAACTCTGGGGCCGAGGTGTCGAGCGCTCCGGTCCGAAGCTCCAGCTCGCCGTCGCGTGGCGGCACCACCTGCGCGGTGAGCTTCGGAATCAGCGATTCGAGTACGTCACGCGACTCCGGCAGCGGCGTGTCGAAGGTGGTGATGCCACCGTTCATGCTGCACACCGTCCACGAATTTTCGGTCACATAGATCAACAGATGCACCATCTCCCAAGCGAGCTTGCCGACCACCGCGTCGAGCCTCTCCTGCGGCGTCTGACCACCATGCACCGGCGGCGGCTCGTCGTAGACGCCGACGATCAGGTTGTTGTAGAGCGTCGAGACGCGGCTGATCGGCAGCTGATGGTCCTCGAATCTGCCCGGCGCGATGAGCGCCGTCCCCGCCTCGACGCGCGAATCCCGTCCTTCACCTGCAGCCTCTTCGACTATCGTTACCCCGCACTCCACGAATGACTCTCGCAACGCTGTGATGAAGTGGTCAAGCCGGGGACTCTCTTCCTGCAACGGACAGAAGGCCACGCGCAACGTCGATGCCATGAGGCGGGGGGTGAGCGGCGTCGAGGAGGGAATGCCGAGCAGCCGGTTCAGCCAGAATGGGGAAAGGTGTCGGGTCATGGAAGAAGGGTAACTCGTTCTTTGATCGATCATGAGAGGGTATCGGAAAAGACTGTGGAAGTCACTCTCCCGTGGGATGTTCGTGACTCCAGAGCAGCTTTTTGCGAAGGATTTCGCAGTAGTTCCTTTTTTCGTTGGCCACCAGATTGATGTGGTGTGGCGACTTTTTCACCGTGACCACTTCACCAGGAGCGAGCAGTTTTTTCTGGATGCCATCCATTTTCAGCGGAAACTCCCCGGATTGCGAATCGACCGAAATTTTGATGGTTTTGTCGTCGCTGATAACGATCGGTCTGACCGTCAACATGTGCGGACAGATCGGGGTAATGACGAACACATTCGATTTCGGGGCGATGATCGGGCCGCCTGCGGACATCGAGTAGGCCGTCGAACCGGTCGAGGTGGCGATGATGATGCCATCGGCACGGTATGATCCGAGCATTTCATCGTCGAGCAGGATGGTGAAGGCTGGCAGCCGCCGTGCAGCGGAGCCTTTTTCGAAGATAACGTCGTTGAGCGAAGTCAGCGATTCTCCCGATTCAAGCGTGGCTTCGAGCTGCGAGCGCGTGTGGATCGAGTAGTTACCGCTCACCAGATGATCCATGGCCACCCACATTTCGTCCGGACTGAACTCGGTCAGAAAGCCGAGGTCGCCCACATTGATGCCCACCACCGGCTTGGAGCGGGAATAGTGCGAAGCAAGCAGAAGCGTGCCATCGCCGCCAAGCGCGACGAAGGCGTCGCAGTGCTGGCTGAGGTCTGCCTTCTCCTCCCATTTGCCGCAGCCGAGCGCTTTGGCCGACTGGGGATCGAAGACGTAATCGATCGACCGCGCATCGAGCCACGCCGTCAGCTCTCGGGCCAGCTCCAGCGCTTTCTCCCTGGTAGTGTTCACGAAGATGGCGAACTTCATGAGCTGCTCCTCTCCTGAAGGCGTTGATAGAGATCGTTCGCTTCGCGGAATTTTGATTCGAGCGCCTCGAAGTTGCCGCCGCGAACTTCTCCGGCTACGTCGGCAAGAAGCGCGGAAAATGCCTCCATCTCGTCAGCGATGTTGCTTCTGTTGGTTTCCACGATGTCCCGCCAGACCGCCCAGGGGCTGCCCGCCAGCCGCGCCATCGACGCGAATCCGGGGCCTGCCCATTCGACATTCTCACGACAGTGAGCCATCAGCGCAGTCGAAATAAGCTGCGGCAGGTGGCTGATGTTGGCGTAGACCCGGTCATGCTCTTCCGGACTCATGAAGAGCGGCTTGCATCCGGCGGCCCGGAGCAGCCCGGCCAGTTCTGTGGCAAGGGTTGTTTCAAGAGTGGCGCATTCGGTACAGAGAATCACAAGTCGGCCGTCGAGCAGCTCTGGCGAGGCCGCCTGGTAGCCCTGCTGTTCACGCCCGGCGATGGGGTGCATCCCGATGAATTCGATGCCGAGCTCCTGCGCTTTGGCAGCGATTTCAGCCTTGGTGCTCGACACGTCACTCACCAAGGTATCCTTGCGGATGTGCCGTTTCGCCTCATCGAGCAGGGCGATGTTGGTGACAACCGGCGCGCAGAGCACGACGAGATCAGCGTTGTACAATTTCGCCGGATCAGGCTCGAAGCGGTCGAGACCGCACTCGCCGGTAATCGCCACGATGTCTGCTGCGTCAAAGGCCGGATCAAAGCCGATCATCTCGATGTTCCGCCCTGTCGCCCCGGCAGCGCGCTTGAGCGCCTGCATCAGCGAGGCGCCGATAAGCCCGAGTCCGACGAACGAAATGGTGTGGATGCCCTGCTGCATCTGGCTGCTCAGCACTGGGGATTGGTTCGGCTGCCCGGCGCGTAAATCGGGATTTCCTCCTTGCAGAGCGGGCACTCCTCCGGCGCGTAGCTGACCACCTCCATCGTGAGCAGCGAGAACTGCTTGTCCGCCAGCCGTACCTTGCCGTTGCTACGGTCAACTACCGAGGCGACTCCGGCCACAGTCGCTCCGGCGGCCTTGACCAGCTCGATCACCTCGGCGACGGAGCCACCGGTGGTGATTACATCCTCGACCACCAGCACCTGCTCGGAGGGATCGATGGAGAAGCCGCGCCGGATCATCATCGCACCCTCTTTGCGTTCGGCGAAGATAGTCTTGACGCCAAGCTGCCGACCGACCTCCGTGCCGACGACGATGCCGCCAATGGCGGGCGAAATGACCGTCGTGATGCCGCTCTCCCTGAAAAATCCGGCGATTTGGCCGCAGATCGCCGAAAGATATTCCGGGTATTGCAGCACCTTGGCGCACTGGAAATAGGAGTTGCTGTGGCGGCCAGAAGTGAGCCGGAAATGGCCATCGAGCAAGGCGCCGCTCGACTTGAACATCGCGAGGGTTTCCGAATTGGTCATGAGGAAAAATCGGTCAATGATGCGTGAAAAAGGAAATTCCGGGTATCCGCAAACACCAGACACCTAACGATAAAGATACAGAAGCCCGTGTGAAATGTTAAACCTAAAATCCCTTGACGCACGGTGTTGGTGCGCTCAGGAATGGCTATCGAGGTATCCTTGCAGAATCAGGCAGGCTGCGGCGGTGTCGAGCCGTCCTTTCTCGTTGCGTTTCTTCCGGCTGCTTCCCGAAGCGGCCAGGATTTTCATCGCCGTGCGTGACGAGCGGTGCTCATCGAAAGTCTCGATCAAAGTGCCCGGAAACGACTCCCGAAGCTCCGCGACGAAACGGTCGATCACGCCGGTCATGCGGTTCTCTTCACCCTTGTCGCTCATCGGATAGCCAACCACGACCAGCTCGATTCCCTCATCGTCCCGTACCCTCGACAGCACCCTGACGAGCCCCTCCATATCGAACGTACCAAGAGGCTGCGCGAACATCCGCAACGGATCGCTCAGCGCCACTCCGATCCGCTTGGTGCCGAAATCGATTCCGATGATGCGCTTGTGGCTGGATGAAGACATGGTTGTCGCTGGTTGAGCCTCTGCAGCGTCTGAACTGAAAGGTTCAGACGCTGTATGGATCAGGAGTCGATGTGCTCTGAACATTGGTAAAAACACCCGGCCCGGATTTCTTTTTTTTCAGAAAATGCCGGGCCAGTGAGGAACTCTTATGGAGTGGCCAGTGTACTTACTGGAAGTTCGAAAGAACTTTACGCTTCCGCAGTTTTGCCGGACTGCTCTTTCGAGATCATGATAAGGGCTGCCACCACACCGGGGATCCAGCCCCAGAGGGTAAGAATTCCGGTTAGCATGATGGTGCCGGCTTCTTTGTTCATGACAGCTGCGGGCGGCAGGATGAAGGCCAGAATCAGGCGGCGAATGTCCATGATGATCTCCAGGTTTGATGGTTGTGTTTACTGGAATGAAAGTTACGATTTGCAACAACAACAAACAATGACAAAGCCACCCCTCGCCCCTTGGAAGCGATTTTGACGACATCACAACAGCAAAACACCATCTTGCTTTTTACGGGCGAAATTGTTAACTACAAGTCCTTGCCGAAAACGCCCCAAAGCTGGGTTTGCCGCTCAAGGTTTTGTAAACTAAACGTATACCAACTTGTACAATAAGATTCATCCTGACGTGGTCCTGGATGAGGCTGACGAGGCTCTCGATGAGCCTAACTATAATAATTTTAATACGTCGCCGGACCCACCGAGTCCTTACGCCGACCTTGAAAAAAAGTATCGTAAGAACAAATTCAACAAGACCCGCACCAACACCTCACCTGGTCTTTACGGTACTCACGGGCTTGTTCCGGTAAACGGTACCAAGCCTGCAGGCAAGAACATTCAGAAAAAGAGAGGCAAAAAAGCCGTTGCGTCCAAACCGTTCCGGGCTTCGAACGGAAACAAGAGCGCCTGAGCTGCCACAGAAACCGTCAGGGCTTATTTTGATAGATCGCGCAAAAAGATTTTGCCTTTTCACGGATCCATCAAGCAGGAACCCGGCGAGGAAGGCCTTTGGCCTGTGAAGTTCATCAAGCCGTTCTTATGACGTTTGAAATTCAGGCTCATCGCGGAGCCAGGGCTTTTTATCCAGACAATACCCTTCAGGCGTTTTGCAAGGCGGCCGATCTTGGCTGTCGCGTGATTGAACTCGATCTCAACGTTTCCAGAGACCTTCGCATGGTCGTGTCCCACGATCCGTGGGTGAGTTGCGCATCTGGTGACAATCCGTCGAAGCATTATCTCTACGCCATGAACTATGACGAGATCGCGCAGCTCGATTGCGGCGAGGCGTCGGCCGATTTCCCTTTTCGGCACAGCGTCCGGGCGGTTCGTCCGATATTGTCCGAGGTGTTCGGCACGGTAGAAGAGCAGCTTCGCCGTGCCGGGCGTCCGGGGGAAATGATCTACAATCTCGAAGTGAAGTCGTGGCCTGGTCTGGACGGAGCGGCGCATCCTCTGCCTGAGGAGTATGCCGCGCTCGTGACCCGGGAGATCGCAGCCTCGGAGCTTGAGCGCCGCGTGCGGCTTCAGTCGTTTGACGATCGCATTCTTGTTGCCGCCAGAAATCTCGCCCCCACGCTCTGCTACGGTTTGCTTGTGGAGGAACGAGCGGTTTTCGACCGTTTCCCGGAGCGCCCCGGGTTCGTGCCGGAATATGTCAATCCCCGGCTCGATCTGGTCGATGAGTCGCTGGTGTCATGGCTGCACGGTCTTGGCGCGAAGGTGGTTGTCTGGACGGTTAATCACCCAGAAGACATGCTCAGGATGAAACGTTTTGGTGCCGATGGCATCATCACCGATCATCCTGAAGTCGCCCTGCATCTGTCAGGGCTGAACGGTTCCTGACAGGTTTGATGGTCCATAATTGTCAGGAACGAGTCAGATCGGCTATGATCCGGCTGGCGTCCCGGTTCATGGTTTCAAGCTTTTCCGGAGAGATTTGGCCCGGCGAGTAGAGGGCGTGGTCGATGCCTGAAAGCAGTTCCGTTAACGCCGAAATGGTCTGCGCCTTTACCCCTTTTTCTTTCAGCAGCTTGCCAAGTTCTTTTGTGGTCAGGCCCGCGGGGTTCATGATTCCGGTTTTTTTGACAGCGCCGTACAGCTCGTTCCGGAGGGATTGCGGTGATTTGCCACCAGTGCTCGTCTGAGTGGCGGGCGCAGGTGCCGCTGTCGGTCTGATTGGTTCCGCCGCTTCACTCGTTTTTTGTTGGACTCCGGTACGCTTGTACCGCTTGATGTAACGGAGGTGCAGACCGAAAATGAGCACCAGAACGGCAAGGCCCATGCTCATGATGATTGGCCTGATCACTGCGCCCAGCGGATCAGGATCGGCGGGTGGAGGCATGACACCCGGGAGCGGAGATTGCGGCGGCATCATCGCGGTCCGACCGGCAATGACCTTGATCACGATGGCGTTTGACGCTATGGTTTCGTAGCGCCCGGTTTCAGGATCGAAAACGGTGAGCTTTAGCGGAACAAACCTGAATGTGCCCTCTTTCGACGCAATCAGGAGCATTTTTGTGTTCACCGACGAGGTCGAACCTTTTGCAGAAGCCGTATCGGGCGATGCAACCGACACCTCTTGCCGGATTCCTTCCGGCAGTAAAACCTTCAGGGGGGGCAGAGTATCGAGGTTTCCCTTGCCACTGATGCCGACTGAAAGGCTTAGCGGTTCGCCAGCATGAACCGTGCTATTTTCCGGTGAAACCGAAAGGGTGAAGTGGCCGACGGCTCCGCTGAAATCTGCGGGCGCGGGCTTTGGCAGCGCCCGCGCCTGAATGATGGCGGTCGGCGCGGTTACGATGGTCTCGGTGTCGTTGCGGCTGTCGAGTGACGCCTCGCCCTGTTGCGGCACGAGGCAGCGCAAGCGGTAGCCGGTAACCGGCAGTTTGCCGCTTTGTAGCGGGACCAGCCGAAGTTGCTTGATGACCGCTTTCCTGAAGAGTTCGCCGTTTTTCGATACCGGCGCACTGTTGATATAGTTTTCCGGGGCGAGTTCGCGCACCCATATGCCCGAATGCTCCGGCTGGCTTTTGTCTTCGATCTGCGGCGCGGTGCCACTGAAAAAAAGCGTGTAGGTGAGCTTTACCTCCTGGCCGACCCATGGCGTAGCGTTGTCGAGCGTTGATTCAATGAAGAGCTTTCCGCCGGCAGTTTCCGCGGCGCTTGCTGCCGGAAGCACGAGCAGGAGCGGCAGCAGCCAGAGGATGAGGCGCGTGAACATCGTCACTACTTCATCAGCTCTTTCGAACGGGCGGCGGCGGCCCTGACCGTGTCGATGAGCGCTCCACGCAGGTCGCGCTCGTCCATCGCTTTCAGCCCGGCTTCGGTGGTACCTCCGGGAGTCGTCACTTCGCGCACCAGCTCTTCGGGGCTTTTGTGGCCCGAGAGCACCATTTTCGCCGCGCCGAGCATCGTCTGGGCAGCGAGCAGTTGCGCGGTTTCGCGGTCGAGGCCGCACGCCTCTCCACCTTCGGCAAGGGAGTCGATGATCCTGAACATGTAGGCCGGTCCGCTGCCCGACACTGCCGTCGCGGCATCCATGCCGCTCTCCTCGATGATGGCCGTCTTGCCAATCGCGTTGAAAATCCGTTCGGCAACCAGAAGGTCGTCCGCTGTGGCGTGCATCCCTTTGCACAAGGCGGTCATCCCCTCACCCACAAACGCCGGGGTATTCGGCATCACTCGCACCACCCTCGTGCCCTCAGGGCAGTTCGATTCAATGAAGCCTGTCGAGATTCCTGCCGCCACGCTGACAATGAGATGCTGCCCGTGGAGTGCGGGTTTCAGCTCTGCGAGCACTTCGGCCATCTGGTACGGCTTGACGGCAATGACGATGATCTCCGCGTCGCGCGCGAGGCTTTCGATTGACTCCTCGGTATTGACGCCGTATTGCAGGGATACCGAGTGCAGTGCATCAGGCATCTTGTCGTAGCCGCAGATGACGATGTTCGGGTCGTGTGAAAGTCCGGAAATAAGCGCCTGGGCAATGCGTCCGGTGCCGATAAACCCTATGGAAAGTCGTGCCATAATGATGGAAAGATGATATTCAGGAGTTGGAATTGCCTTGATCCCGGATTTTGAAAAAAAGGATGATGAAGAGCAAAAGCAGGGTGATGCTGTTGGCTGAAATCATCGGAAAGCTTTGCTTCATGATGCCGTAGCAAAGCCACAGAAAAACGCCGGCGGTCATGGTTACGGCCCAGGTCATGCTGATGTCACGCGCCTGTCGTGTCCGGATCATCTGGATCGCCTGGGGAATAAATGCGATGGTGGTCAGGATGCCTGCCGCATAACCGAGCAGTTCGGTGTCCATGGGTAATTCCAGTCGTTGTGATGATTCCTCGCTCGACGATCTACAGGCAAAGATAAGAAAATATCGGATCACCGGCGGGAGTGAATCGGAGGATCGGTGGGCAACAAAAAACGGGAGGCTGGCTCCCGTTTTCCGCTGGTATGCAAAGAGAACTTATTTGCTCTGGCCAACCATGTAAGCAACGGCGTTGCCGACCTGTGCGTCGGTCAGTTTTGCGTTGCCACCCTTGGCAGGCATCATGCCTTTGGTGCCTTTGTAGCCCTTGATCGATTTCGAGACCAGGGTGTTCATGCCCTGAGCGATACGGGGAGCCCATGCGGCTTTATCACCAACTTTCGGGGCGCCCATCATGCCAGTCTTGTGGCAGGTTGCGCAGCTTGCATCATAGGTAGCCTTACCTGCAGCGGCATCATAAGCGAAAGCGTTGCCAGAAACGAGCAGGGCGGCGCCGACAAGAGCGGCTGAAACGAAACGGGACATAGCTATTTTCTCCGTTGAGAGTTTTCATTGCTGTTCGATGAGTGAATGACGATTTAACGATACGAAGTTTATCATTTTGAGCGCTGACCTCCAAATGATTTCAGAAGAGGGCACACCAACAGAAAACAGAGAATTTCTGTCTTGATGGCCTACGTTTTTCTTCATGAAAATTTTCAGGAGGCGAGCTTTTTCTCGGCCTCCTGAAAAAACTGCGCTCGCTTATTTCGAGATGCTGATCAGGTATTTCGCGGCGTTGGTGAGCTGCTCGTCGGTCAGGGCGGCGTTGCCACCTTTGGGGGGCATGCCGTTCAGACCGTTGATCGTGTTTTTGATCACGGACTCCTCGCCCTTGGCGATGCGCGGAGCCCAGGCAGCCTTGTCGCCCGGTTTTGGAGCGCCCATCATACCTGCGTCGTGGCATGCGTTGCAGCCGCCTTCGTAAATGGTCTTGCCTTCCGCAAGCGCGGGATCAGTCGGGGTCGCTGCCGGCGCTGGTGCAGGAGCGGCAGCAGGAGCCGCGGCTTCGGTCTTGGGCTGATCGGCCTTTTCAGCCTTGTCGATCTCTTCTGCAAGTTTGGCTGGCGGTTTTTCAAGGCCGCATCCACCAAGAACAATGAGGCCGGTGGCGAGCAATGGCAAAAAACGTTTCATGGCTTTCTCCTTGATTTATCGGTGTTGTCGTTGGGAGTATCCTCGCTAAAATAAGACGAACTTCATTTTAATCATAATTCGTCTCCGCTCAAAACACTTTCAGGCGCTTCCGAGGGTTTCGAGCTGCTTGCGGAGATCGTTTCTCGACAGGCGGTAGAGATGGGTGTAAAACAGGTTGAAAAAAAGCACGGCGGCGTTGATGCCCGGCGCTTCCAGCCCGCGCCGGATGGCGTTGCCGATATTGAAGACCTTGCGCGTCAACTCGGAGTAGCTTTCGATGAACTCCGGCAGCGGAATGTTTTTCGGGCGGTAAAGCATCTCCTGGCCGAAGGTGTAGCGGAACGAGGTGATGTCCTCCGGGTCGAAGAGCAGCCGTCCCTCCTCGCGCAGGCGGTCGAACACCTTCGTGCCGGGAATAGGGCGGAGTGTGTTGATACCAGGCACGTCGAGGCGGGTGTCGGCGATGAAGTCGAGGATGGCTTGCGGCGTCTGGAGTGTGTCACCGTCGAGACCGTAGATGAAGCTTCCGTAAAGACTTATGCCGCTCTTTCGGATCGCCCGGATGTTGCCCGCCAGTTCGTCGGTACGGTTCTGCGTCTTCTTGTGGGCGATGCGGCTCGACGGCTCGATGCTCTCGATGCCCACGAGCAGCGCGCGGCAGCCGGAGCGGGCAAAGGTGTCGAGCAGCTCCGGCTGCTGGCCGAGCGCGGTGGTCGCCTGACCAAACCAGGTGATGTTGAGCGGAATCAGGTGTTTGAACAGCTCCCGCGCGAAGAGCGGGTCGCCGTTGATGGAGTCGTCCACAAAAAAGAAGATGCGCTTGTCCTCCTCGCTGAAGCGTCGCACCTCATCGACAATGTGGTCGATTTTGCGCTGCCGGAGCACCCTGCCGTTCAGCACGTGGACGTTGCAGAAGTCGCACTGGTAGGGGCAGCCTCGTCCGGTCTGGACGAGGTTGGTGGTGAAGTAGCGGTTTTTTTTCAGCGAGGCGCGGCTCACCGGGCGGTGAAGCTGCAAGTCCGGAGGGGCGTCCGGGCGGTACTCGGCTTTGAGCGAATCGGTGACGAGATCTGCGAGCACATCGCGCCAGAGGTCGTCCGCCTCGCCGTGCACGAGGCAATCCGCGTGCGCGCGGCATGAGTCGGGGAACATGGTGACGTGCGGGCCGCCGAGCACGACTTTGACACCCCGGCTCCGCAAGCGGTCGGCCAGTTCGAAAGCTTTCGAGGCCATGCCGGTCTGCACGCTGATGCCGACCAGATCCCATTGCCGGTCGAAGGGAAACTCCTCGAACCGGAGGTCGCAGAGCGTCTGTTCGACGCCGGGCACCTCGATCGAGGCAAGGATCATCAGGGCAAGCGGCGGAATAGCGAACTGTGTTCGTTTGATGAGGTTCCGGACGCCACTGTCGAGCCATCGCCTCAGGCCGGGCGGCTCGGTGTCACCGTAGAGCGAGCGTGCGCCATCGACGCCGCTGTCGGAGGGCAGAAAGACCAGGGCGACTTGCTTGTTCCACGCCATCTGGCTTACCAGTCGGGTTGGTTCTGCTCCGAAGGCTTGGTCGGCAGCGGCTTGAAATATTTGCGCATCTGGCGCGCCTCCTCCTGGCGGGCATTTTCGAGGATCAGCTGCGAGACCGCGCCGCCGCCATCCTGCCCTTTGCCATCCGGAGAACCTCCGCCTTGTGGCGCAGGCGAGGGTGGCTGACGATGCTGCATAGCACGCAGCACGATTTCGTAGTTGATTCGCGCGTCTGCATTCTGCGGATTATCGAGCAGGGCGCGCCGGTAGAATGCCAGCGCCCGGCCAAGCAGCGCCTCCTGGGCTGGGCCCTTGCGGCTTCGGAACGCCTCCATCGCCAGGGCGTTACCCTGGTTATAACCAGCGGTCTTGCTAAGTGTGGCGTCACCGGGCGGAAGCGCGGCGAACAATTCGGCGGCACGGCGGTAGTGCTTCATGGCGTACTCGGCACAGGCGAGATTGAAGGATGCCTCGCATCGCAACAGGCCCGCCGGATAGCGATCGAGCAACTGCCGGTACTGCTG
The DNA here is from genome assembly GCF_000006985.1 of Chlorobaculum tepidum TLS. Lineage (NCBI taxonomy): Bacteria > Pseudomonadati > Chlorobiota > Chlorobiia > Chlorobiales > Chlorobiaceae > Chlorobaculum > Chlorobaculum tepidum. The sequence continues at coordinate 70,292 of NC_002932.3, read as the reverse complement.
AATGGCCGGCGCGTAGTGACCGGCCTGGGCTTGCCGGCTCGCCTTCCAGAACAGGTTGTACTGTTCGAGGTTTGACCTGACCGCATCGAAGGAAAAGAGCGCGATCAGTAACAACAGTGCTCGTTTCATGGCGGCATTTTCTCCAATATAATCAACCTCGCCCGGCCATTCTGCAAAACAACCGGCCCCTACTCCCCGAGAAACGCCCGCTGGACGGCGCTGACGCCAGCGCCAACCCTGAAAGGAATCTCCATCATTTTGAGCGACCGCTCAAGCCCGCCCATCAGGGTCAGCATGTCGAGTTCATCGTAATAACCAAGGTGCGAAATCCGGAAGATTCTGCCCTTGAAGTCGTCCTGCCCGGCGGCAACCGTGATGCCGTTTTTGATCTTCAGGGTGGTGTTGAACTCCTTCCAGTCCGCGCCTTCGGGCAGCCAGACCGCTGTAACGGCGTACGAGGGCGACTCACTGAACAGCTCCATGCCGAGCGCCTGGCAGCCGAGGCGGCATGCGCCCGCGAGCGCTTCGTGGCGCGCCCAGACATTTTCGATCCCCTCGGCGCGCAGCATCTGCAACGCCTCGTCGAGACCGATGATAAGCGAAACCGCCGGAGTGAAAGGCGTGTCGTTGCCTGCATGGGATTTGAGCGCCTTGCGCAGGCTCAGGTAATACTGCGGCTGATGCTTGCGGTTGTGGATGATCTCCTGCGCCCGCTCCGAGACAGCCACCAGCGCCAGGCCGGGCGGCATCATGAGCCCCTTCTGCGAGCCGGTGATGCAGATATCCGCGCCCCAGTCATCGAAGTGGAACTCGTGCGCGCCGATGGCGGTGATACCATCAACAAGGATCAGCGCCTCGGAGCGTTCACGGATAGCCGCGCACAACGCCCTGACGTCAGATGCGGTGCCGGTGGAGGTCTCCGAATGGGTGATGCAGACGCCCATCGCGTCCGGATGCTCGTCGAGCAGTTCGGCGATTCGTTCTGGTGAAATGGCCGTGCCCCACTCGATCTTCTCCTCGACGCAGTTGCCCGTGTAGATGCGCGCCAGCTCGCTCCACCGTTCGCCGAACTTGCCGCCATTGATCGTGATAAGCTTGTCGCCCTGCCGAAACAGGCTCGAAATGGCCGCCTCCATGCCGCCGGTGCCCGAACAGGTCATAACCACCACCGGCTGGGTTGTTCTAAACAGATACTTGAGGTTTTCGTGCACCCGCTCCAGAATCTCCATAAATTCAGGATTCCGGTGATGGATGATTGGCGCGGCCATGCGAAGCATGACGTTTTCCGGTACCGGCGTCGGTCCAGGGGTGAAGAGTCGTTTTTTCATGAACCAAGCATTGCCTGAGCGGCGTCTTTTGTTAGATGATGAAAACCGGCCGCCACCAGGCGCTGGCGCAACTCATGCAGCGGTCGAGGATCGATTTGAGACAGGGGAACAATATAAGCATTTCAGGCAAGCAGTAAAGCGGTTGAAGGCGCTCTGAATACTGCTCGTTCAGGACGCGATGGCGTGAAGCGGAGGGCGGGGCAATAAAAAAACCGGAAGCCATGGCTTCCGGTTTTGATTCGCGCTAATGTTTCAGCCGTAAATCAGAACTGATACCTGAGGCCAAGCATGATGTTGTGGATCGCCCACTTGGCTTTAGGACCTCCATTATCGACAAGGAAATCATTCGGCTTCACATAGCGATACCCAAGATCAAGGGTCGTGTTATGAGCAACCTCAGCGCCAACGCCTGCGCCGACCTGCCAGACAAACACATCGTCACTCTTGTCTGTAACGCTCACGTTGGTATGGCCCCAGCCAGCACCGCCCATGAGGTACGGCTTGATGCCCGAACCGGCATCGATGTCGTAGTAGGCATTGGCCATCACCGTCAGCAGTGAGACATGGCCATCAATCTCATAGTCATCGCTAATGTCGTGACGGTGATAACCGACCTCAGCCTCAAGCCTTACGGGGTTGAAGTTGTAGCCAAGAGCTCCGGCAAGCGCTATGCCGCTATCCATCTTGACTTTTTCATCCCCCTCACCCAGAACTTCAAGTTTTTCAGGCAAACCGAGTCCCACGGCGCCGCTGATGTACGGACCGGCATTACTCTGCTTGACAACCGGTGCCGGAGCTGGCGTTTCAACCGGCGGCGGAGGCGGAGGAGGAGTGTAGGTTGACGGTGCCGGAGGAGGCACTTCCGTGCCGTTCGCCCAAGCGGTGCCGCTCACGCCCGCCAAGAGCGCAACAGCAACCATTACCATTTTTGATGTCTGTTTCATGATCGTTCCTTTTAGGTTTAACGTTAACAAAAGAACTCTTTGCGCAACTGACTGACCAAACAGTCATGCCATGGTAACGCATGGCTTAACCTATTATATAAAATAACATACATATTATCAACAGGTTTTGTAACACACAGAAAACAACCAAGAAGTAACACACAGAAGGCAACCACGAAATCAAAAAAATAGTTCCCGATCGTAACGTTCATCCGGCATGGCAAAGGGAAGGAGCATTCAGAACTGGTATCTGAGGCCAAGCATGATGGTGTGGCACTCCAGTTTGCCATCACCCAGGCCGCAGGTATCGACATTGTCTGGCTTCAGGTAGCGGTACCCGCAATCAAGTGTCGTGTTTTTGGCGGCTTTGGCGCCAACGCCTGCGCCAGCCTGCCAGGCGAACACCTCTTCGTTTTCATCCGTCCACAACCTATTGACATGAGCCATGCCGGCGCCGCCCATAATGTAGGGGCGGATACTCGACTCTTTGCCGAAATCGTAATAGACGTTCGCCATGACGGTCAGGGGCGAAAGGTCTTGATCCGCATCTTTGAAATCGTTCTTCTGGTAGCCGGCCGCGCCTTCAAGCCGCGCCGACCCGAAATTGTAACCGACGGCTCCGTTAAGCGCGAGACCCGATTTCAGGCCGAAGTTTGAGCCATTCGTCGTGTCGGGGGAGGCCAGGATTTCGGTCGTACAGGCCAGTATAGCAAATACAACCGGGCGGCAGCCGGTCTTGAAAGAGCCGGGAATTCCGATGCCAACCGCGCCGCTGATGTAAAACCCTGTGTTGTCGGCTCTTGCTGCCGGAAGAGGCGCTGGCGCTCATTTCGGAACCCCAGCACCGGAGCGGGTCAGTTTTTCAACCTCTCCATGAGTTCGGTGAACTCTTTGAAGAGGTAGTGCGAGTCGTGCGGGCCGGGAGCGGCTTCGGGGTGGTACTGCACCGAGAAGCAGGGCAGCTCGCGGTGGCGGATACCCTCGACGGTCATGTCGTAGAGATTCTTGTGAGTCAGCTCCAGCTCACCCGGCAGACTCTCCATTTCGACGGCAAAGCCGTGGTTCTGCGAGGTGATCTCGATCGTGTTGCTCAAGAGGTTCTTTACCGGATGATTCGCGCCGTGATGGCCAAACTTGAGCTTGTAGGTCTTCGCTCCGAACGCGAGCGAAAGCAACTGGTGACCAAGGCAGATGCCGAAGATCGGCAACGTGCTGTTCCGTGCGGCCAGCTCCCGGATGGTGTCGATGGCGTAAGTGACCGCAAAAGGATCGCCAGGGCCGTTCGAGAGAAAGATGCCATCGGGATTCATGGCGAGCACCTCGTCAGCGGTGGTTTTGGCGTTGACCACCGTGACCTTGCACCCCTCGGCGTTGAGCTGGCGGATGATGTTGGTCTTAATGCCATAGTCGAAAGCGACGACGTGATATTTGGCGTCGGGATTGTCCACCGTGTAGCGCTCTCCGGTGGTGACGCGCTGCACCAGGTCGAGGCCGGTCATCTCGGGAATGGCCGCCGCCTGCGCCTTGAGCGCCGCGACGTCATCGCACAAGGTCGAAATCACCGCCCGCATCGCGCCTTTCTGGCGAATCTCTCTCACCAGCTTTCGGGTATCGATGCCGGCAAGCCCCATCACGCCAGCCTCTTTGAGTGTCGCGTCGAGGCTGCGGGTCGATTCGTAGTTGCTGTAAACGTTGGAGGCTTCACGCACAATCAGCGCCGAAGCCCAGATTTTCTTCGACTCGTTATCGTTCGGCGTAATGCCATAGTTGCCAATGAGCGGGTAGGTCATAACCACCATCTGTCCGGTGTAGGACGGATCGGTCAGAATTTCCTGATAGCCGGTCAGCGAGGTGTTGAAAACCACTTCGCCTGTCGCTTCACCAGCATGGCCAAAGGCGGTGCCGCGATAGACCGAGCCGTTTTCAAGAACCAGAATTGCGGGTATTTCCTGCATCGATGCTTCTTACTCCTTCGAGGCGAGCTTGTCGCCGGTTTCCTGTTTTTCTATGTTGGCAATCGCCGAACGTTCGAACTTGATCTTGACGTTGTCGGCAACCTGCACAAGAACCGTTTTTTTCTCGGTTTCGATCCCGGCGACGGTCCCATGAATGCCGCCGATGGTAACAACCCGGTCGCCGCGCTTGATGTCGTTGAGCAGCGATTCGCGCTCTTTCTGTTTTTTCTGCTGCGGGCGGATCATGAAGAAGTAAAAGACGACAAAGATCAGGACGAGCGGTACGAGCTGGACGAACGGATTCGGCGTCGCGCCTCCGGCTGGCGGGGCGAAGAGCATCAGGGCAAGGATGGTGTCAGACATGGTCAGTAGCTTGCGGTTGGTATTCGGAGCTGGGCTCTCCGGCAACATTCGGGCCGGATAGGGCGCTTTTTTTTCGAATCCGAAGATAATTTATTTCCCAAACTATTTCAACGCGCCCCTTTTCTGGCTGCCTCGAAGCGGGCAAAAGGCGCTACGCCATAGGAATTATCCTCGATCCGGTACTTGCCTCGCGCAATCATCAACTGCGCCATGGTGGCGATCATTGCTGCATTGTCGGTCGAGTAGGCGAGCGCGGGAATGAAGAGTTCGATGCCGTGCCGGTCGCAGGCCGCCTGCATCGCCGAGCGGAGGCCGGAGTTGGCGCTCACGCCGCCCGCCACCGAAATGGCATTGACTTTATGCAAGAGCGCGGCGGCGACGCTCTTTTCGACCAGCACCTCAACAATCGCTGACTGGATTGAGGCTGCAAGGTCAGCCTGATGCTTTTGGACATACTCCGAGTCGTGAGCTTCGAGCCAGGTGCGCACGGAGGTTTTGAGGCCAGAGAAGCTGAAGTCGAAGTTGCCCCGGTAACTCTTGCTTGTCTGCGAACTTGCGGTCAGGGCTCGGGGAAAACGGTGGAAATCCGAATCGCCCTCGCGGGCAAGCCGGTCGATCACCGGCCCCGCCGGATAACCGAGGCCAAGCATCTTGCCGGTCTTGTCGAACGCCTCGCCCGCCGCGTCGTCGATGGTGCGTCCGATTACCTCGTAGCCCAGATCCTGCCGCACGACCGACAGCAATGTGTGGCCTCCGGAGACGGTCAGCGAAACGAAGTCGCCCTTCGGCTCGCGGTGGCCAGGTTCGTCGCTGATGAAGGGTGAAAAGATGTGCGCCTCGACATGGTTGACCGGCACGAAGGGCTTGCCAAGCGCCCAGGCCAGGCCCTCGGCAAAGCAAAGCCCCACCATCACCGCGCCGATCAGCCCCGGCCCGGCGGTAGCGGCTATGACATCGAGGTCATTTTTTGCTATATTTGCTTCGGTTATGGCGGCATCCACGATCGAGACGATCAGTCGCTCATGCTCCCGTGAAGCCAGCTCCGGCACCACACCGCCGAAATCGGTATGGCATCGCTGAGAACTGACAATGTTCGACCGGACCGATCCATCGCTGAGGACAGCCGCCGAGGTTTCGTCGCAACTGGTTTCTATCCCTAAAATATTCATCGCTCAAGAGAGGAAATGCGTAATGGCCAAAGCTAAGAAAGAGGAGAACAATAGCAAACCGCGCGTCAGGATAAGCTTTTTGAAGGCGTTCATGATTCTCATCGGAGCCGATCTCGTGCTGCTTTTCGCGCCAGGCATAGGGCTGCTCAACAGCGCCTTCTACATCGGTGACATGATCTCCTGGCCATCACTCGTCATCGGTCTCGTGCTGCTGGCGTTTGGCATAAAAGGTGTTTTCTGGCAGGAGTGAAGAACTGATCATTGATAGTTGTCCACGTCGTCCATAACCTCTACATTGTTCACTGAAAGCACGCGAATATTCATCTCTCACCCATGAAACAGGAAACGGATCTTGAATTGCTTGGGCGGCAAATTGCCGAGGAGTCGGCTTTTATCGACCGGGTGCGAGAGGTGCTTGCCTCCACCATCATCGGCCAGGGCGCGGTCATCGACAGGGTGATCATCGCCCTGCTCGCCAACGGCCATTTGCTGCTCGAGGGGGTGCCGGGTCTTGCTAAGACCCTCATCGTGCGAACCTTTGCGTCTGCGATGAACCTCTCGTTCCACCGCATCCAGTTCACACCCGACATGCTGCCCGCCGACCTGATCGGCACCATGATCTACAATCCGAAAACGATGGAGTTCTACCCGCGCATGGGCCCGGTGTTCGCCAACGTGATTCTCGCCGACGAGATCAACCGATCGCCAGCCAAGGTGCAGTCCGCCTTGCTCGAAGCGATGCAGGAGAAGCAGGTGACGATTGGCGATGTCACCTACCCGCTCGGCGAACCGTTCATGGTGCTGGCCACCCAAAACCCCGTCGAGCACGAGGGAACCTACATGCTGCCGGAGGCGCAGCTCGATCGATTCATGATGAAGGTGATTGTTGAGTACCCGACCTTCGAGGAGGAGCTGGAGGTGATGCAACGGGCGTCAGCGGTGCAGGCTCCCATCGAGGTGCAAGCGGTCGTCCAGCCGGAGGAGGTGTTCCGGTCGCGGAGCCTGGTGGATCGCATCTACGTCGATCAGCGGGTGCAGCGCTACATCGTCGATCTGGTCACGGCCACCCGATCGCCCGAGCGTTACGGCCTCGACGGTCTCTCGACGATGATCGAATACGGAGCGTCGCCGCGAGCCTCGATTTTCCTTCTGCTTGCCTCGAAAGCTCACGCCTTTTTGCAGCGCCGCGCCTATGCCACACCGGAGGATGTCAAGAGCATCGTCTATGACGTGCTGCGCCACCGCGTTCGCCCGAGCTACGAAGCTGAGGCCGAAAACATGAAGGCCGAGGACTTCATCAGAAACATTCTCGAACATGTCCAGGTGCCCTGAAGACTCCCGCACGGGGAATGGCAGGAACGGAGCGCCCGATCCTGGCGAGCTTTCCGCAATGGTGCGCAAGCTCGAAATCCGTTCGCGGCGGCTGGTCAACGAGCTGTTCAGCGGTGAGTACCACTCCTCGTTCAAAGGGCGCGGCATCGAGTTCAGCCAGGTGCGAGAGTACCAGTATGGCGACGACGTGCGCACCATCGACTGGAACACCTCGGCGCACAAAAACGACCTGTACGTCAAGATCTTCACCGAGGAGCGCGAGCGCATCCTGATGCTGGTGCTCGACGGCTCCGGTTCAATGCTCTTCGGCAGCGGACGGCTGAAAAAGGAGCTGGCCGCCGAAGTCTCGGCAATTCTCGCCTTCAGCGCCGTGCAGAACAACGACATGGTGGGGCTGCTCGTTTTTAGCGACACGGTCGAGACCTACATTCCTCCCCGCAAAGGCCGCGCCCACGCGCTGGTCATTCTGAACGAAATCTTCTCGATGCGGCAATGCGGGCGGAAAACCGACATCGATGCGGCACTCTCATTCCTGCGCCGCACGCAGAAGCGCAAGTCGATTATTTTCCTGCTCACCGACCTGCTCGGTTCGGAGTACGAGCGGGGCATGAAGCTGCTCAACGCTCGCCACGAATTCGTGCTCATCCACATCGGCGACCCGCTCGACCACGAGCTTCCCCATTCCGGGCTGCTCGATCTGGTCGATCCGGAGACAGGCGAGCGCCTGACAATCGATGCAGGAAGCCGCGCTTTTCTGGCCCGCTACGCCAAGGAGCAGCGGGCGAAGCGCGAGGCGGTGCAGCGGCAACTGAGCCGCATGAAGGTCGATGCGGTCTTTCTCGATACCGGCAAGTCGATCATCGGCGGCCTGAACGCATTCTTCCGGCACCGTGAGCGCAAGGTGTAAATCGAAACTTGCAGCGTTGCTTATGGCCGCCGGCCTCGGCACGGCGATACCTCCAGCCTCCGTGAGTGCCACGCTCCGTCCCGCCGACGTGAGGGTGAGCGCCGAGCCAGACAGCCTCTTTGCCGGGGAACGGCTGCGCTACGTCATTACCGTGCAGCACGACCACCGTGACTCGATCTCCGTGGTCTCGCTCAAAGCCGGCCAGGGCACGCCGTTCGAGATCACCGGCACCAAATCTTTCTCGAAAAACCTGCCGGATGGCCGCGCCGAATTCCGGATGGATACCGAACTCGCTGTTTTCGGCTCGGGCCGTAAGCCGCTGCCGGGGTTTACGGTCGTCTCGAAACACGCTTCGGCGGCGGAACCGGAACGTCTCGTCATCACCCCCTCCGAATCGGTGACAGTGCTGAGCATGACCGACTCAACCGTCACGGAGCTGCGCCCTATCGCGCCGCCGGTCAGCGCGCCGTTTCCGACGTGGCTGCTTGTGCCAGTGCTGCTCTCGCTGGCGGCGCTGGGGCTTGCCGGATACTTTGTCAAGTTGCTCATCACCGCTTTGCGCCGTCATCTCGCCGACCCGGGGCGAGCCGCGCGCAACAGACTCCGCGCGATCCACCGTCAACTCTCCAAGGGCTTGCAGCCCGCCGCTGGATACGAATCACTCAGCAACATCCTGCGGGAATTTCTCCAAAAGCGCTACCAGTTCGGCGCGCTGGAAATGGTTACCCAGGAGATCGCAGATGAACTTGCCGCCCGAAGGATCAGCATCCGCCAGGAGTTGATCAAGCTGCTCGACGAGGCCGATCTGGTCAAATTCGCTGACCGCCGCCCCGACATCGAAGAGTGCCGCCGCTCCCTCCGCATCGCCGAAGTGCTCGTCGCCACCGCCGCTGAAGCGGAGACGACAGAAAAAGAACCGTTGATGGAACAGAGCGAGTAGTTGCCGTTTTGGTATCTGATGGGCAAAATGTGCGCCTCGTCAATCCTTGACACACCGCACGGCAAAGCCGTTCCTGGGGACAACTTCTCCGACGCGCAGGGCGTTGTCGTAGAAGCCTAAAGCTCGGGCGAGAGCTTTGCCGTTACTGGCCGGCGTGGAGGTCCAGAAGCGCGCAAACTGGCCGAGCATGAGGAAAACACCGTCGGCATCCCGGCGAGCGCCGGAGGGCAAGGCATTGAACCCGCTGCTTTGGGTTTCTCCGGATGAATTGCCCCATTTTCCAGGAGCTTTCAGGCCAGCACCGGCCTCCTGTTCACCGCCGAGAGCATCGGCCAGCGCCTGCCACTCCTTGTCAGTAGCCACGTGCCAGCCTTCGGGAGCGAGACCTCTCGGATCGCTGACGGCATACCAGTTGTAGAGAAAGCCGTATGTTTTACCGTTTTCCGGGCTGTTGTCGTAAGAGCATCGCGCTCCGGCTGTCTGTGCGGTCCACGAGGCGCCCTCCTTCACCTCCGCGATGGGATCGCCATTCCGGTAACGGGTCACTCGCAGGTTTTCCGCCATCCAGACATGTCCGCCAATGTTCACCGTTCCATAGGTATTGCCGTCAATGTCGGTGACCCGCTTCGGGGTGTTTCCGTTGCAGGCAGCCATGAACAGGGTAGCGAGCAGAAGAGGGATCATTGCGCCAAACATGTGGCATATGCGTCGTTTGATCATCGTCAGGTTCCATTGTTTGAATACGTTCTCCGGATTTTGCCTGTTGGAGCATGGCGAAGGGGGAGAACAAATGTTAACGAAGTTTATCGAAGACAATGTAGTAATCGCACCGCCTTTATGCTACCCCGGGTGGACGAAGTTGCCGCAGTCGGCGCTCTTTTTATATTACATGTGCTGCATGAAGCTATTATCATCCACCTATCAGGAAAAATCATGAGCCGGCAGGTATTCAGCAAAACCGCCAAAGGTCTGTACCTCATTTCCCTTGCAAGTATCCTCGGGGCCTGCAACCATAAGGCGCCTGAACAGCAAAACACTGCGCCCAAGCCGGTTTCCGCGGCTGCCGATAATGCCACAGCCGTCACGATCGAATCTGGCAAAGGCTCGGTCGAGATTACCGATGCGGTAAAGCCTTGGCCGGATGATGCGCCCGCCGATGTGCCAAGATATCCATACGGCACAATCAGAAAGATCATCAGAACCGAAACACCTGAAGGAAACAGCTGGGACATGGCCATCGAGCGGTTGCCGGAACATGCTCTTCTGGATTACGAAGCGGTGCTCAAGGCAAAAGGGTTTGAAACCACCTCGATGATCGTTCCGGAAAAGGAGGGTGACCGGGGAAGCGTGACCGGAATCAAAGGGGCGATCACGGTGGTGCTTATCGGTTCGGGTGGCAGCATGAGCCTGTCTATCATCCAGAAACAATAGTTCAGCATTCATAAATCGACAACACCATGACACGTTACGATCCAGACTGCATTTTCTGCAAGATTGCCACCGGGCACATTCCGGCCAATCTGGTTTACAAAAATGACCACGTGGCCGCATTTCACGACATCAACCCGGTCGCGCCCATCCATGTGCTCATCATTCCGCTGGAGCACATCCGGTCGCTCAGCGATCTGAAGGATGGCGATTCGGAGATCGCCGCGCAGATTCTGCTTGCCGCACGCATCGTGGCCGAGAAGACCGGAGTGCTCGAATCGGGCTACCGGCTGGTGTTCAACAATGGCGAAGACGCCCTGCAAAGCGTCGGACACATCCATGCGCATCTGATCGGCGGCAAAACGATGGGCTGGCCTCCCTTTGCGGGCCGGGAAGTGGCTCACGGGCAGGATTAATCGCAGAACCTGTTTTTTTTTCAGAAATTTTGCCCCGCCATCAATACGGGAAAACTTTTCGTCTGTCCGGACCGTTATTTACACTAATTTTACTTAAGACAACAAGCCATTGATTTTCTGAGGATTAAATAGAGATGAAGTTATCGGAGTTGAAAGCCGGAGATCGGGCGGAGGTGACCTCGGTGGCGGCAGAACCTGCCGTCAGGCGGCGCCTCATGGATTTGGGTCTTGTCAGAGGAGCGAAGCTTAAGGTGCTGCGGTTTGCTCCGCTCGGCGATCCCATAGAAGTGAATTGCAACGGCATGCTGCTCACGATGCGACGCAACGAGGCCGAAGGGATTACCGTACACATACTGGCCGGGGACGAAGGGCATCCGCACGGATGGCCGGGCTTCCGCAGACGCCACCGTTTCGGAAAACGCGCATGAGCCAGCAGAAAACCATTACGGTCGCGCTTGCCGGAAATCCGAACGCGGGCAAGTCTTCGCTGTTCAACGCGCTGACCGGCGCTCACCAGCGCGTAGGAAATTTCCCCGGCGTAACCATCGAAAAGCACGAAGGTTATCTCGATTACAAAGGCTACCGCATCACCGTGGTCGATCTGCCCGGCACCTATTCGCTGACGCCGTACTCACCGGAGGAGATCGTCACCCGCCGCTTCATCATCGACGAGAAACCAGATGTGGTGGTGAACGTCGTCGAGGGCACCAACCTCGAACGCAACCTCATGCTGACCGTGCAGCTCATGGAGATGGAAGTCGATCTGCTCGTGGCGCTCAACATGATGGACGAGGTGGAGGAGAAAGGAATTTCCATCGATCTCGACCAGCTCGAACAGCTCTTCGGCAGCCACATCGTGCCGATCTCCGCGCGCAATCGCAAGGGGCTCGACGAGCTGCTCGACCACATCGTCAGCGTCAGCGAAGGGCGAATCGAGATCAAGAAAAACAAAATCACCTTCAGCGCCGAGGTCGAGAAGGCTATCGACAAGATCGCCCTCCTGCTGGCTCACGAGCGCGAACTCGACGCAGCAGCCAACCACCGCTGGCTCGCCATCAAGCTGCTTGAAAACGACCGCGAGGTCTACACCCAGGTGCAGAAATTTCCGGTGTGGGTCAAAATCGAGCTGGCGTTGCAGGAGGCGATCACGGAGTGCGGCATTCTGCACAACACCGATCCCGAAGCGCTCATCACCGAAGACCGGCACGCTTTCGTGCGCGGCGCGATGCAGGAGTGCGTTCACCTGCCGAAGGCCACACGAGCCTCGGTGAGCGACTACATCGACATGGTGGTGCTGAACCGGGTACTCGGCCTGCCGGTCTTTTTTCTCGTCGTCTGGGCGATCTTCCAGCTCACCTTCACGCTCGGCAAGCCGCTGGTGGAGGCGCTCGCCTACGCCTTCGACCTGCTTTCGGACACCGTCGCGCCGCACTTGCCCGCCGGAATGGTGCGTTCGATCTTTGTTGACGGCGTGATCTCAGGCGTCGGCAGCGTGGTGGAGTTCCTGCCAAACATCGTGCTGCTTTTCATGGGGCTGTCGTTCCTCGAAGCCTCTGGCTACATGGCGCGTGCGGCCTTCGTGATCGACAAGGTGATGCACCGCTTCGGCCTGCACGGCAAGTCGTTCATTCCGATGATCACCGGCTTCGGCTGCTCGATTCCGGCCATCATGGCGACGCGAACGCTCAAGAGCCGGTCGGATCGTCTCGCCACCATCATGACGATTCCCTTCATGAGCTGCAGCGCAAAACTGCCGGTCTACGTGCTGCTCGCAGGAGCATTCTTCCCGCCAGCGATGGCCGCCAACGTGATGTTCGGCATCTACCTGCTCGGCATCATGATCGGCCTCTGGACGGCGTGGCTGCTGAAATCGACCGTGCTGAAGAGCGACTCGGAGCCCTTCGTGATGGAGCTGCCGCCCTACCGCTGGCCGACGCTCACTTCGGTGGTATTTCAGGCGCGGATGAAGGCCGTGATGTACCTCAAAAAAGCCGGAACGCTGATTCTCGGCGCGGTAATCGTGATTTGGGCGGCGAGCAACTTCCCGCGCAGCTCGGCGCTCGACGCGGAGCTTGCACAAGAGAAGGCGAAGATCGAGGCAACGGCGGTCGCACCGGAGCTGAAAGCGGAGCAGTTGCAGAAGCTCAAAGCGCGAATCGACGCAGGCCAGCTCGAATACTCGCTCGCCGGACGGAGCGGGAAACTGCTCGAACCGCTCATCCGCCCGCTCGGCTTCGACTGGCGCATCGGCATCTCGCTGGTCACGGGCCTCGCGGCAAAAGAGGTGGTGGTTTCGACGCTCGGCACGATTTTCTCGATCGGTCACGCCGCCGGACAGACAAGCCTGTCGCAAATTCTTCGGAGCGATCCCAGCTTCAGCAAAGCCACGGCGCTGAGCCTGATGGTGTTCGTGCTGCTCTACATCCCCTGCGTGGCATCGGTAGGCGTAATGAAAAAAGAGGTCGGCGCATGGAAGCCGGTGCTCCTCTACTCCGTCTATGTGCTCGCCGTGGCCTGGATCGCCTCGTTCATCACCTACCACCTCGCGCTCTTGTGGCTGTGAGGAGAATCCCTTCTTTAACAATCTCCCCAAACGAAAAACGGCTGTCTTTCCTGGCAGCCGTTTTCATATAACTCCTATAGGACTTATATGACCTACAGGTACTCTTTGACCTCTAAAGCCGTCACTCCCAAGGCTTCACGTCGTGGCTTCAGCCTCCGGCTGTTCGCTTGTGGCGCTAATGAGTCCTGCGTCCTCCGCGCGGGCGATGATGTCTTCGATGGGCAAATTCATCGGTGCTGGCTTGCCGTCGAGCATCGTGATGGCCAAGGACGGATGGGCCGCCATATGCTCGTTCATCGCTTTTTCCCAGCGGGCCTGCGTCTCCGGATCGAGCGTGCTCCATGAAAGCCTGCCACGGCATTTAGGGAATTTCGAGCAGCCCAGCCACAGCCCTCGTTTGCCGGTTCTGAGATACATCGGCGCGCCGCATTTCGGGCAGGCGAGATCGGTGGTAATGGGCGGGGTCTTGATCGGCTCGATGTGGCGCTGCTTGCTGAGATTGAGCAGGGTATTGCACTTCGGGTAGTTGGAGCAGGCAAGAAACGGGCCAAGCCGACCGTTGCGCAGGAGCATGTGCCCTTCACCGCACACCGGGCAGCGCACACCAGTCTCCTTCGGTTTGGCCTTGTTGGTGGTAATCGCCTTGATGTTCTTGCACTTGGGATAGTTCGAGCAGCCGAGGAACTTGCCGCTGGTCGTCCACTTGACAATCATGTGCCCCTTGCCGCACTTTTCGCAGAGCACGGCGTCGCGGTTCTGCGGAATGAGCGGATCGCTTTTGCGGTGGCTCAAAACCGATTCGAGCGGGCGATAGAAGCGGTCGAGCACCTTTTCGTACTCGTCATCACCCGAGGCGACCTTGTCGAGCTCGTCCTCCATCTCCGCCGTGAAGCGGACATTGAAGAGATCGGGGAAGTTGGCCACGAGAATCGCCGAGACATCACGCCCCAGTTCGGTCGGGATGATCTTCTTCTTCTGTAGCTCGACGTAGCGCCGATCCTGAAGGGTCGAGAAGATCGAGGCGTAGGTCGATGGGCGGCCAATACCGTAGTTGTCGAGCTCCTTGACCAAACTCGCCTCGGTGTAGCGGGCAGGCGGACGGGTAAAGCTCTGGCGGCGGTCGAGTTCGGCCAGCTTGAGTTGTTCGTCAACAGAAAGTCGCTCGGGCAGCTTGACGATCTGCTCCTTTTCGAGCTCTTCACGGGTAGATTTCTGCGCTTCGTAGTCAAGCTCCTGCTGGTCATCGTAGACACGGAAAAAACCGGGAAAGAGCACCTTGTTGCCGGTGGCACGGAAGACAAACTCCTTTTTCTGATCATCCACATCCACGCGAGTCTGCTCAATCTTGGCCGGAGCCATCATCGAGGCCACGAAGCGCTTCCAGATCAGCTCGTAAAGGCGGAACTGGTCGGGCGTCAGGTGACGGCGGAGCGATTCGGGCGTGCGAGTCACCGAGGTGGGCCGGATCGCTTCGTGCGCGTCCTGGGCATTCTTGCCCGCCTTGCCCTGGCCACCGAAACCCTTGTACTCCGGGCCGAACTGCTGCGAGATGTAATCGTGCGCCTGAGCGACCGCCTCGCCGCTGATGCGGGTCGAATCGGTACGCATGTAGGTGATGAGACCGGTAGCACCCTCCGAGCCCAGGTCGATGCCTTCGTAGAGCTGCTGGGCGGTGCGCATCGTTTTCTGCGAACCGAAGCCGAGCTGGTTCGAGGCCGCCTGCTGCAAAAGCGAGGTGGTAAACGGTAGCGGCTGCTTGCGCTGGATCACCTTCGGCACGATCTCACTAATCGCGAACAGCCGGCCCTGAATGGCTGACGCGATCGCTTCGGCCTGCTCGCCGGAGGTAATGTCGGGTTTCTCGCCATTGACTTTTACCAGCTTTGTCCGGAAGGTCTCTCCATTTTCCGTGGTGAAGTCGGCGTAGATCGTCCAGTACTCCTGTGGCGTAAAGGCCTCGATCTCCGTTTCACGCTCACAGATCAGCCGAAGCACCACGGACTGCACACGGCCTGCCGAAAGGCCTCGATAGACCACATTCCAGAGGAATGGACTGATCTTATAGCCGACGATCTTGTCAAGAGCCTGCCGGGTCTGCTGCGAACGCACGAGCCGGTAGTCGATCTGCTGCGGATGGCCGATAGCCTCGATGATGGCGTTCCTGGTGATCTCGTTGAAGAGCACACGGAAGACAGGTTTCTTCGCGAAGTCGATCTCGTTGGAGATGTGCCAGGCAATGGCCTCGCCTTCGCGGTCAGGGTCGGTGGCGATCAGCACCTTGTCGGCCTCCCCGGCGAGCTTCTTGAGCTGCCGCACCACCTTCTCCTTGCCAGCGATCACTTCATAGCGCGGTTCGTAGTGGTTGTCAAAGTCGATGCCGATCTCTTTTTTCGGCAAGTCCTTGATATGACCGACTGAAGCGTAAACCGTGTAATCGTCGCCCAGATATTTGTTGATGGTTTTCGCCTTGGATGGAGACTCGACAACGATGAGGGTCCTGTTCCTGGCCGAAGGGGTTGCGCTTTTTGAAGCCATTGCGATTGATCCCTGTTGCTTTGGGATTGCGGGTAACCCGACGCCGCAGCCGGGAGATGCCTTTGCAAATAATGACGGAAAAGATAGGGCTTGCCTGCCAAAAAACAAACTTTGCAAGACTCGCGGTCATTGCCGGTGCGCTCAAGAATTTATGGCAACAGGCTTCGATCTGCTCTGGAAGCTAAGGGATTTATTGCTTATTATTACCCCAATCGACAAACAACACAGGCAAAGGCTCATCGCCTCGAGCGAGAGAGGCCATGCTGTGACACCGTTGTTCAACTCCGCCCCAATGCATAGCGACGATTTCAACGCGTATCATGAAAGACTCTTTATCCAGACAATTTATCAGGCCACTGAGCCTCCTGCTGTTTTTTGTGCTTTTTGCCTCCCGCCTCCTGGCCGGGCCTTCCGGAAAGGAGGCGGTGCTCTTGCATGTCACCAATGGCCCTGAACAGGGATATACGATCAAAGTACAGGGAAGTACCCGGCCAGATGGCGTTTTTCTGGCGGACATCGGTTCCTTTGCCCGCGCCCTTCGCCTCGGCAGCGTATTCGACGGCAAGCAGATGCAGATCGACGAAGCGTTCGGCGACACAGTAACAAGCTGCATACTCCTGGAAGGCAGCGATTTCGCGGTCATCGCCTCCGCCGCAGGGGACACCCCGAAACGGGTTTTGCAGCTCGCCTCGGCTCCTGTCATACGACAGGACAAGGTCTATCTGCCGGTTGACCAGGCGTGCCGGATGTTTACGCTCTGGCTTGGCCGGCAGTTGCGATACAACGCTTCGGAGAACAGAATCGATGCCACGCTCGACAGCCGCAGGCCGGACGCTTCACTGCAATCCATCGGACGCCTGCCTAATGATGCCCTCCCCCCAAACCCGCCGGAACAGGCCGCGCCGTCATCGGACAACCGCACCGATGCCCGCGCCGCCGGAGGAAAAACCACGATCGACGACATCAAGATCGAAACCCGTGCAAACGGCGCCATTATACGATTTTCAGCTTCCGGCGACATGCGTAATGCCTCTTTTCTCAGGCCGGACAACAGTGGCATCCTCTATCTAACCATTGAAAATGCCACTGGAAACCCTGCTCGCCTTGCGAGAAATTATCCGGAAGGGGCAATCAAATCGATCAGCCCGAAGCTTCTCGACAGCGGGGCCTTGCAGTTCACCATTGCACTCGATATTCCGACCTCTTCGATCAAATCATCGTCGTTCAAGTATGATGCGGCAAAAAATGATTATGTCATCTCCATCATGAATGATGTCGATGTCGAAGCCATTCATTTGTCGGAAAAAGAGCGCCGCATCCAGGAGGGGCTGAGCCGTGACGTAGACAAGTGGAAGCTAGACGCAGTGGTCATCGACGCCGGCCATGGCGGCAAAGACCCCGGCGCGATCGGTACGCAGGGCACTCACGAAAAGGATGTGGCACTGAATATCGCCCGCGACCTCGGCATGTTCATCAGGCAGAAGTGGCCCGATGTCAGGGTGATCTACACCCGCAAGGAGGACCGGTTCATTCCACTCAAGGAGCGCGGCCAGATCGCCAACCGCTACGGCGGCAAGGTGTTCATCAGCATCCACTGCAACTCCGCGCCAAACAACAGCAAGGTGCGGGGGCCGGAGGTCTATATTCTCGGTCCTCATAAAACGGATGCCGCCCTCAAGGTAGCTATGTTTGAAAACTCGGTCATCACTGGCGAGGAGAACTTCGCAGAAAAATACAAAGGCTTTTCCGACGAGTATCTCATCATGAGCAGCATGGCGCAAAGCGCCTTTGCAACGCAATCGACCGAGCTGGCGCAGGATGTGCTCCAGCGCCTGAGCCGTAACAACAGCAATAATGGCCTCGGCGTCCGGCAGGCGGGATTCATGGTGCTCTGGACTCCCTCGATGCCAAGCATTCTGGTCGAGACCGGCTACCTGTCCAACCCCTCCGAAGAAAAGCTCCTGCGCGACCGCAAGGAACAGACCAAGATAGCCTACGCCATTTTCCAGGGGCTGCAGCAGTATCGCTCACGCTATGAGACCCGGATGACAACGGCGGCGCGTCCGGTCAATTGACGGTTTATCCC
The DNA here is from genome assembly GCF_000006985.1 of Chlorobaculum tepidum TLS. Lineage (NCBI taxonomy): Bacteria > Pseudomonadati > Chlorobiota > Chlorobiia > Chlorobiales > Chlorobiaceae > Chlorobaculum > Chlorobaculum tepidum. Next base: position 52,326 of record NC_002932.3, on the reverse strand, counting down.
AAGCACGGCTCCACTCTTTTCAACGACCCAACAAGTCCCTCCGTGCCATTTGAGCGGAATTTCTTTTTGGATGATTGTCAACCGTCAGATAAATTCCGGTTTACAAATCAATTCCTGCAGAGAGTTTTTCTTTTCAGATCCAGACTGTCTCCTATCATGCACGGCTTCCTTCACCACCATCTTTTGCCGTTATCGGCCGCCTCGGGCGTGGAGTCGGTATGAATCCGGTGACGGCAACCATTCTGCAACGTCTCGCCGGTGATGGCGGATTTGTTTCCGGAGGCGATCTCTGTAACGAGTTGCAGATCAGCCGGAGCGCGGTGTGGAAACATATTGTCGCTCTGAGAAAAGCCGGATATGCCATTGAGGCGACAAGCGGCAAAGGGTACCGCCTTGAGAGTCTGACCGGCTCACCGGTTGCCGAAGAGGTCGCGCCGCTGCTGGCAACCGAGTCGTTCGGGCGAAACTTCATCTATCTTGAAAGCATCGATTCGACCAACCTCCGCGCGCGGGCGTCGGCGCGGGAGGGCGCAGTGGAGGGAACGGTAGTCGTTGCCGACAGCCAGACGGAAGGCCGGGGGCGGATGCGCCGCGCGTGGGTTTCGCCCGCAGGGGTGAATCTCTATTGCTCGATTGTGCTGCGCCCGCCCGTGCCCTCCATCCGCGTGCCGGAGATTCCGCTCGTGGCGGCGGCGGCGATCCACGAAGCCGTGACTCAGGAGTGCCCCGGCCTGGCGGCCTTCATCAAGTGGCCGAACGACATCATCACGGGCGGGCGAAAGCTCTGCGGCATTCTGTGCGAGATGGAGTCCGAACCGGACTGCACACACTTCGTGGTGGTGGGCTTCGGGCTGAACGTCAACCTCGATCCCGTACCAGAGGAGCTGCGAAAGATCGCCACCTCCATCGCCATCGAGACCGGCTTGCGAATGTCCCGAGCACGGCTGCTCGCCGCCGTGCTCAACCGCTTCGAGCAGCTCTACCGCGACTGGCTCGAAAAGGAGAACCTGGCGTTCATCCTGCCATACCTCGAAGCACACTCCTGGCTGAAAGGGCGCGAGCTGAAAATCGAACAGTTCAACACGGTGCTGACCGGCACCGAGGCCGGATTGTCGCCGCAGGGCCACCTCCTCTTGCGCACCGTCGATGGCGCTCTGCTGTCTGTCACTTCGGGCGAGGCTCACCTGCTTCCCGTCAACCACGAACCGAGATCCGCATGAAGTCACGACTGCATCCCGACATTGAAAAGGCCTACGCCGTGCTCGACACCGGCGAGCCGCTCTCGCTCGAACTCGCTTCGGCGCTGGGGCGGCTTCCGGACTCCGAGGTGCTCGACCTCGTATCGCTGGCCAACCGGGTCAAGGCCCGCCACGCCGCGAACCACGGCGCGATTCACGCCTGCTCGATCATGAACGCCAAATCGGGCGTATGCGGTGAGAACTGCCGCTTCTGCGCCCAGTCGAAGCACAACAGCGCCGAGGTCGATGTCTATGAGCTGGTCGATGAGAACAAGGTGCTCGAACAGGCGCGGAGCGCGTGGGAGCAGGGCATCGGCCACTTCGGCATCGTGACCAGCGGCTATGGCTACCTGAAGGTGACGCCTGAGTTCGAGCGAATTCTTGGCATGATCGACCGGCTGCATCGCGAACTGCCCGGTCTGCATGTCTGCGCTTCACTCGGCGTGCTCGGCGACGCGCCCGCCGCCGAACTGGCCCGCCACGGCATCGCACACTACAACATCAACATCCAGGTCGATCCGGCCCGCTACGGCGAACTGATCGCCGACACGCACGCGGTTAACGAACGGATTGGAACAATCCGGCGGCTTCGCTCAAACGGCATCGGCGTCTGTTGCGGCGGCATCCTCGGCGTCGGCGAAACGATGCAGGAGCGCATCGGCATGATCTTCGCGCTGCGAGACCTCGACGTAACGGTCATTCCGCTCAACGTGCTGGTACCCATCGACGGCACGCCGCTCGAAGGAGCCGCACCGGTCTCGGTGCCGGAAATCGCCAAAACCTTCGCCATCTGCCGCCTCGCGCACCCGACAAAGATCATCAAGTTCGCCGCCGGACGCGAAACCGTGATGAAGGATTTTCAGGGTCTGCTCATGCTGGCGGGAGCGGATGGCTTCCTCACCGGCGGTTACCTGACGACGCGGGGACGTGACATTTCCACCGACCGGCAGCTCGCCCGGCAACTCTCGAAGTTCTCATGAGCGGCGGATTTACGAATGCGGGCCAGGTCGAGCCGCCGATTGTGGCCGACATCGCGGTGGAGCTTGCGAAGCTCAAGGCGAAGCAGCGCTTCCGCTCGATTCCCGCCACCGGCGAGCGGAGCGGGCGCTTCGTCACTGTTGGCGGTCGCAAGCTGCTGAACCTCTCCTCGAACGACTATCTCGGCCTCGGCGCTGACCGCGAGCTGTTCAGCTCGTTCATCGCACAGATTCGAGATGATCGGTTCGACGACGGACGCTTCGCCATGACCAGCTCCTCGTCGCGCCTGCTGACGGGCCACCACCCGGTCTGCGACCAGCTCGAATCGGCGATTGCCGCCGCCTACGGCAGCGAAACGGCGCTCGTTTTCAACAGCGGCTACCACGCCAACACCGGCATTCTGCCCGCACTCGCCACCCGCCACGACCTGATCCTCAGCGACCGCCTCAACCACGCCAGCATCATCGACGGCCTGCGGATCGCCGACGCCGATTATCGCCGCTTCCGCCACGCCGATTATGACCACCTCGAAGAGCAGCTCGAAACCGCCGCCAGAGAGTGCTACCGGCAGATTTTCATCGTCACCGAATCGGTCTTCAGCATGGACGGCGACCTTGCCGACTTGCGTCGTCTGGTCAAGCTGAAGCGTCGTTTCAAGGCGGTGCTGATCGTGGACGAAGCGCACGGCGCAGGCGTCTTCGGCGAGCGGGGCCTCGGCCTCTGCGAAGCGCTCGGCGTGACGAATGAGATCGACATCATCGTCGGCACTTTCGGCAAGTCACTCGCCTCCGCCGGGGCCTACGCTGTCATGCGCGGCCTCTTTCGCGAGTACCTCGTCAACACGATGCGCACCCTGATCTTCACCACCGCCCTCCCGCCAATGACGCTCGCTTGGAGCCTCGCCACCTTCACGAAACAACTCACGATGCAGCGGGAGCGCGACCATCTGCTCGGTCTCGCGGCGACCTTGCGCGGCAGCCTCCGCGAGGCGGGATTCGACGTACCCGGCGAGAGCCACATCGTACCGGTGGTGCTGGGCGAAGATCGCACAGCGGTCGAGATGGCCGGAGCGCTGCGCGAAGCGGGTTTCCACGCGCTGCCGGTACGCCCGCCGACGGTACCCGAAAACAGCTCGCGTCTCCGCTTTTCACTCCGCGCCGACCTGACGAGCGGCGACATCGCCGCCCTTGCCGAAACCATGAAAAGAGGCGCGGCATGAAGGCAGAGTGGATCGTGCGCAAGGGCAACACGGATTTGCTGCTCTTTTTCAACGGCTGGGGGATGGATCGCCGCGTGGCCGACTGGCTCGTTTCGGCGTGGCCTGACTCGGCGGGACGCGACATCGCCGTGCTGTACGATTATCGCAACCTGTCGATTCCCGCGTGGCTCGGCGAGGTGATGGCCGAGGCCCGCGCGGTCGATCTCGTCGCCTGGTCGCTCGGCGTGTGGGCTGCGGTGAATTCGGAACTCGAAAAAATCGACCGTGCCGTGGCGATCAACGGCACGGCAACGCCACTCGATGCGGAGCGAGGCATTCCGCCGGAGATTTTCGCAGGCACGCTCAAAAGCTGGAACGACGCCAACCGCAAGCGCTTCGAACGCCGGATGACGGGCGGCGTGCCGCCGAAGATTGTCGATGCCACACGTTCAGATCGCACCTCTGCCGACCAGCAGGCGGAGTTGCTGTCGCTTGGCGAAGCCGTCGCCAGATTTCCGGCGGAATCCACCGCGTCGTGGAAATTCTCGAAAGCGCTGATCGGTGGCCGCGACCTCATCTTTTCAGCCGAGAACCAGCGCCGCGCGTGGAGCGAGGCGGGGGTTCGCGTCGCCGAAATCGCCGCAATGCCCCACTTCCCGTTCACCCACATCGCCGGCTGGGGGGAGCTTTTCACATGAACGGCGTGATCGACAAGCAGCTCGTGCGCCGCCGCTTCCGGCGGGCGCTGCCAACCTACGCAGGACACGCCGAGGTGCAGCGGCGCATGGCCGTGCGGCTGGTCGCGCTGATCGAAAACGCCGGAGCCTCAACGCATCTCGGGCGCGTCTTCGAGTTCGGCAGCGGCTCGGCCATGCTCACCTCGATACTCTTCGAGCGCTATTCTGCGAACGAATTCTTCGCCAACGACCTCGTCGCCGAAAGCCGCGCCTTTGTCGAAAAAGCGGTGACGGGACGGAATGTCGAACGGCTGACGTTCCTGCCCGGCGACGTCGAGCGGCTCGATCCGTTGCCCGGAAATCTCGACCTCGCCGTCTCGAACGCCACGGTGCAGTGGCTGCACGACCCGGCGCGATTTTTCGATCGGCTGGCAACATCGGTGAAACCCGGCGGCATCGTGGCCTTCAGCACCTTCGGTGCGGAAAACATGCACGAAATCGCCGCGCTCGGCGAGGCGGCGCTGCCCTACCGGAGCCTCGACAAAATCGCCGCGCTCAGCGGAGAGCTGTTCGAGCTGGTCGCAATCGAAGACGACATCGTCCGGCAGGAGTTCGACACGCCGGAGGCGGTGCTTCGCCACATCCGCAAAACCGGCGTGAACGGCGTAGCCCGCCGCGCCTGGACGCGCTCGCAGTACCTCGATTTTCTGCAACGCTACCGGTCAGCCTACCCGTCAGGCGAAGGCGTTACGCTCACCTGGCATCCGGTATATTGCTGTTTCAGAAAGAAAAAGTCATGAAAGGACAGGTACTCGCCATCTCCGGCATCGACACCGGCATCGGCAAAACCGTCGTCACCGGCCTGCTCGCCCGGTGCTTCGCTGAAACGGGCTGGCGGACAATCACCCAGAAAATCGCACAAACCGGCTGCGAAGGCGTTTCGGAAGACATCGCCGAACATCGGAAACTGATGGGTATCGACTTGCAGGAGGCCGATCTCGATGGAACGACCTGCCCATACCTCTTCCGATTTCCGGCCTCGCCACACCTGGCTGCTACAGTGGAGGGGCGCGAGATCGATTTCATGACGATCCGCCGCAGCACCTTCAGATTGCAGAAGCTCTACGACCTCGTGCTGCTCGAAGGGGTCGGTGGGCTGCTCGTGCCACTCACGCCTGAACTGCTCTTCGCCGACTACGTGCGCGACGCGGGCTACGGCCTCGTGCTGGTCAGCGCCTCGCGGCTCGGCAGCATCAACCACACACTCCTCTCGCTCGAAGCCTGTGCAAGGCGCGGCATTCCTGTCCGGGCCATCGTCTACAACCGCTATTTCGAGGCGGACGAACGTATCGCCGCCAACACGCGCGAAGTGATCGCCGCCGCGCTCAAGCGCTACGGCTTCGGTGAGGCGCCGGTGATCGATCTCAACACCAGCGGGCTCTCGGCGGAGCCGGGCGACCTGCAACGCATCCTGAACCCTCCGGGCCAATGACGATAGACCTCGATTTCGACCGCTGCCACCTCTGGCACCCCTACACCTCGATGGCCGATCCCTTGCCGGTCTGGCCGGTCAAACGCGCGAGCGGCGTGATGATCGAGCTGGAGGACGGGCGGAAGCTCATCGACGGCATGTCGTCGTGGTGGGCGGCGATTCACGGCTACAACCATCCGGTGCTGAACCGCGCCGTGACCGAGCAGCTCGGGCGCATGAGCCACGTCATGTTCGGCGGCCTGACACACGAACCAGCCATCGAGCTTGGGAAAATCCTGACCAGCCTCTTGCCCGATCCGCTCGACCGCATTTTCTTCTGCGATTCCGGTTCGGTAGCGGTCGAGGTAGCCATCAAAATGGCCCTGCAATACTGGCTGGCTGCGGGCAAGCCTGGCAAAAAGCGACTGCTCACCGTGCGTTCCGGCTACCACGGCGATACCTTCATGGCGATGTCGGTCTGCGACCCGGTCACGGGAATGCACAGCCTCTTCAGCGGGGCGGTGCCGGAGCAGCTCTTCGTCGAAGCGCCCGCCTGCGGGTTCAACGAGCCGTGGCGCGAGGAGGCGATTGACAAAATGCGGCAGGCGCTCGAAGATCATGCCAACACTATCGCGGCAGTCATCATCGAGCCGATTGTGCAGGGCGCAGGCGGAATGCGCTTCTACTCGCCGCACTACCTGCGACGCCTCCGAGAACTGTGCACGGAGCACGGCGTGCTGCTTATCTTCGACGAAATCGCCACCGGCTTCGGGCGCACCGGCAAGCTGTTCGCGATGGAGTACGCAAGCGTCACACCTGACATCGTCTGCCTCGGCAAGGCACTCACTGGCGGATACATGACCCTCGCCGCCACCGTCACAACTGGCCACGTCGCCGACACGATCTCCGGCGGCAATCCCGGACTTTTCATGCACGGCCCCACCTTCATGGCCAACCCACTCGCCTGCGCGGTCGCCGTGGCGAGCCTGAAGCTGCTGCTCTCCGGCGACTGGCAATCCACTGTTTGGCGCATCGAACGCCAGCTCGCCGAGGAACTCGCGCCCTGTACCGGAATGACCGGAGTCCGCGACGTGAGGGTGCTCGGCGCGATCGGCGTGGTGGAACTCGACCGCCCGGTCGATATGGCGAAAATCCAGCAGGCGTTCGTGGAACGGGGCATCTGGGTCAGGCCATTCGGCAGGTTGGTCTATCTGATGCCGCCATTCATTATCCGTGACAACGAGCTGACTCGTCTCACGTCAGTAATCTGCGAGGTCATTGGGGCAGAATACAGATGAAAGTGTCTATTTTTTCTCCTGTCATCCTGTCCATCTTTTGGCGGATCATGCGATAACCTACAACCAGGACTCCTATGACTAACGCACCCTCTAACGCACCTTGGCTCAGCCATTACGACGAGGGCATACCGAGCTCCCTTGCGCCCTATCCACGGGTAACCCTGCCGGATATTCTGCGTGAAGCCGCACGGAAGCACCCCGAAGACCCGGCGCTGCTTTTCCTGGGAAACACCATTTCCTACGGGGAGCTTGAACGGGAGAGCAACGCCTTCGCCGCAGCCCTGCATGCCAGCGAAGTGCGCAAAGGAAACCGTGTCGCCGTGCTCCTGCCCAATTCCCCCCAGATGATTATCGCCGAATTCGGTATCTGGAAAGCCGGCGGTATCGCCGTGATGCTCAATCCGCTCTGGACGGAGCACGAGCTTGAACGCGCGATCGACGAATGCGAAGCTGAAATCGCTGTGGTGCTTGCTCCGTTCTATGAAAAGATCAACCATCTCCGGTCGAGAACTTCGTTAAAAACGGTCGTTATCACCGACCTGCACGACTATTTTCCCGCAGCAATGCGCAACGCCTCTCCGGCAAACGGAGCGGTAGCCACAATGTTGCAATCGAGCGACCTCAGGATGCCGGCAATGATCGAAAGCTACTCCGGTTCGCAAACGCCGGCCGTCGAAGTATCCCCAAAAGACCCTGCACTGTTTATCTTTTCCGGCGGAACGACCGGCAAGCCCAAATGCGCTATTGGCCGTCACGAGGCCTCTGTCATGAACGGGATGCAGGTCGATGCCTGGTTCAGACCTGTGCTCGGTTCCGACCGGGTTCCGGTGATGCTCAACCTGCCGCTGCATCATGTCTATCCGCAGGTTGCCATTATAGGTTATGGCTTCGTCACTCGCTCGCCGCTGGTGCTCATCCCCGATCCCCGGGACTTCGAATTGCTGATCAAAACGATCAAGCAGTACAAGGTCGGATTGCTACCGGGCATCCCCACGCTGTTCAACGCGCTGGCCGCCCATCCGCTGCTTAAAGAAGCGCCCGGTTCCCTCGACTCCCTCAAGCTGATCATCTCCGCCGCCGCACCGCTGCATAACAAAACAAGACGCCGTTTCAAGGAGCTGACCGGAGCAACGATCATAGATGCGTACGGACTGACCGAAGCCATGGTCTCCCCGGTCTGCCAGCCGCTTAACGGCATCAGGAAAAACGGGTCGGTCGGCCTGCCGGTACCGGATGTCGAAATGCGCATCGTCGATGCCGACACGGGCATCGAAGTGTTGCCCTCAATGGAGATCGGCGAAATCGTCATCCGTTCGCCCCAGCTCATGACTGGTTACTGGAAAAATCCCGAAGAGACCGCCGAAGTGCTGCGTGACGGTTGGCTGTACACCGGGGATCTCGGGTACATCGATGATGACGGCTATCTCTACATTGTCGACAGAAAGAAGGATGTAATCAAGCCAAGCGGATTCCAGGTCTGGCCGAGCGAGGTCGAGGAGGTGATCGCCATGCACCCCGCCGTGCTCGAAACCGGTGTGGCCGGCGTACCCGACGACTATCAGAGCGAGGCGGTCAAGGCTTGGGTGGTGCTGCACAAAGGGCATTCGCTGGACGCGGAACAGCTGAAGAACTGGTGCCGCCAGACGCTGGCCCCATACAAAGTGCCGAAGCACATCGAATTCTGCGAGCAGTTACCCAAATCAGCTCTCGGCAAGGTGCTCCGCCAGGCGCTCGTCGAGCAGCACCTCACCAGCTGACAAGAGACACCAGCGCACCTCCACGAACAAGGCCGCGCTCGCTCAGATAGGCGCTGAGCGCTGTATCTCCAGATTTTCGAAGCGGTTGTAGGCGAAGGTGATCCCAATGGAAAACGCGATCGCGCCGATGCCGAGCAGTACGCTGAACCAGGGCGGCGCGGTCAGGGCAAGCCTGATGAGCAAGGTGGCGACCGCGAAACCGGAATTCCGGAAAACAACCGGATAACTCGAACTGTAGCGCAACGAGATCAGCACCAGCAGCACGTCGCTGAAGATGAGAATCGTGAAGAAAAGCGAAAAGAATTCGTTCGTGGCATTGCCGTTCAGGTACTTCAATCCGTCGATAACGCCGATTACGAAGAAGATCAACAGGAGCAGGAGCGCGATAATCTTCTTCACAACGATGAAATCCGCCGCAGCCTCCTTGTCACGGGTGATGGCGCGATGGTGCTGGAGCCGGTAATAGACGCCGAGCAGGAGAAAAATTAGGAGACCGCCGCCCGCATAGGCAAGCATGAACAGCACCGGCAGCGACGCCTCCGTCGCGTCCAGCGGCTCGCTGAAATGGACAAGTTCGCTGAAGGAGTGGCGCAGCAGAATGAGCGAAAGAATTTCAAACTGCTTGCCGACCGACGCCGAAACCGATTTGGCGATGCTGAAAACCAATCCGAACACTTCGAGGCCAAGCAGCATGGAGAGTGCTGTATTGATGGCATAATAATGACTTTTCGGCACCCGGGCCGCAACTTCTGCCGGAAGCAGTCCCTGCCGGGCAAGCTCGATCAGGGCAAGCGAAAAGGCAAACGCAAGAATCAGCAGATTGGCTGCCATGCGTTCCGTGCGCTGGTCTTCCCAGAGCAGCTCAAACCTATCATACAAAGCGACAAAGCGCCTGAAAACAACGACCATCGTTCCGCTTTTGGGGCCGCAAGTCACAGCCGGATTTTTCCACCACGGCACAAAAATAACGAAACCTACTCATTCTTTCTGATGGCGGCCTTAACCGACTCGACATTTTTTCGCACCGCAAGAGTGTTTTCCACGACAACAGATGACGCCGTTCGTGAAAGTCGGAGTTGGCGATGTAGTTGAACTTTTTCAGACCGACCACACTGAACAGGTCGTTGCGGTTGGCCACCTCCCAGTCATCGAACAGTGTGGCGAGCTGTTCGTGATTTTCCCAGAGAGAAGAACGACGGCTCTTCGCCGGAGTGGTTCCGGAAACAGGGATGGCAGGCAACCGGGGTCCCTTGCCAAGTGCTGTTGGAGTCATGTCAATATAAACCGGCTTCTCATGCTCCGGAAATACGTGAGCACCGCTGCTGAAAAAATCTTTCGCTGTCTGCCGAGAAACTCTCCGGTCAACCCAATCCCCAAGAATAAATCCCTGCGCTTTTTCGATCACAGCCACCGATAGTCTGTTATTTTTTTTGAAGTTTTGATTAACTACATTAAAGATGGGGAAAAGTGGGAAAAAGTGGGGAACCAGTGCCCGGATTTATCGGAAGAGAACAGCATAGTGTCGATGAAAAGGGGCGGCTTCTGATTCCCGCCCGGTTTCGACGCCGGTTCCTCTTGCAGGAGAACGATCCCGCCACGGGCGCTCCGAGCCGCTCTCCGGTGCTCTACGTGTTCAAGGCCGATGACGGCTCGCTCGAACTCTACGAACCGTCGGTCTGGAGCGAAAAGGAGCAGCAACTGCTCAAACTTTCTGATTTCAATCCCGATGAGCGCCTGTTGACCACCATGATCTATGCGCGCCTCGACCAGACGGAGCTTGATCGCTCCGGGCGCATCGCGCTGTCGCGGGAGATGCTCGATCATGCCGGCATCGTCAAGGATGCGGTCATCATCGGGGCCAACGCGAAAATGACGGTCTGGGAGCCGCTCCGTCTGGAACGGCTGCTAAGCGATAACGCGAGCCGGTTCGCACCACTTGCAAACCGGTACATCTGAGCCCATGGATTACCAGGACTATCATGAGCCGGTGCTGGCCAGGGAATCCGTATCGCTGCTGGTCACCCTCCCGGGGATATACATCGACGGCACCCTTGGCGGAGGTGGCCATTCTCTGCAACTGCTTCGGCATCTTCAAACGCTTAACGGTGATTCGCTCCTTGTCGGCATCGATCAGGATACTCATGCCCTCGAAGCTGCGGGGAAGAAACTCGGGGAGTTTGGTGACCGGCGCCGCCTGGTCAGGGGCAATTTCGGCATGGTGAAAGAGCTCGTGGAGCCAATGATGCGGGGCGCGGGGAACGGTCTTCCGGTCATGGGTTTTCTGCTCGATCTCGGGGTGTCATCGTTTCAGATCGATACGCCAGAGCGCGGATTCAGCTATCTCAAGGACGGCCCTCTCGATATGCGAATGGACCCGGACGGGCCGCTGACCGCCGCCGATATTGTCAACGGGTATGAAGAGGCTGCGCTGGCAAAGCTGTTCTTCCGGTATGGCGAGGAGCCGCTTGGCGGCAGAATCGCCAGGGCGATTGTCTCGGCGAGAAGTTCCGCGCCACTGACGACGACCGGCGAGCTGGCCGAAGTGATCAGGGCGGCCTGCCCCAGAAAAGACCTGGCGATCAAGACACTGTCGAGAATTTATCAGGCATTGCGCATTGAGGTCAACGATGAACTCGGCGTTCTTGAACAGGCTTTAGAGGATGGCTTCGAGCTGCTTTCATCGGGCGGGCGGTTCGCGGTCATCAGCTACCATTCGCTGGAGGATAGGATCGTCAAACGCTTTTTTGCAGCCAAAACGTCGGCGGACTGGGGCCCAAAGGGGCTCGCGCTCCGCGAACCGCTGAAGCCTGCCGAAGCGGTGCTGGTGGTCAGAAAGCCGCTCGAAGCCACGGCTGAAGAAATCAGCCGCAATCCGAGATCGAGAAGTGCGCGTCTCAGAGTCATTCAGAAACTGTAACCTTCAGAGGAGGTAAGTCGTGAACGTTTTGAAATCCGCTGAAAAGCCGTTTGCCGGTTTCGTTGGCAGGCCGGGCAAAATTTTGGGGAAGGAGGACGGGAGCAACATGGCAAGCTATGAGCTTGGTGTCGTCGATGTGAGGGAGCGGCGGCCATTCGGCTTCGATCCGGAGCCATTTCGCAAAGCATCACCACAGGCGAATTCGCCCGAAATTTTCGATATAGACTCACTCTTGCGCCTGAGAACGTTCGTTTACCTCCTCTTGGGGACTGTGCTGTTTCTGGTGCAGATCAACAATACCCTGGCGATCAATGACCTGGCCAAGCGCAACGAACGCTTGCGGGAACAGCTCAGGATCAGTACCAGCATCTCGACTGCTGAAAAGCTAAAGAGCCGGGAGCTTCAGAGCATCCGGTACATCTCCGGTTATGCCAAAAATCTCGGACTCGACTCCTCATTCATTCCTCCGGTCGAGATTGAACCCTGACAGCACCCCTCTTTTATCGAAGAATGCATGAACCAGGCGAGAACAACACCGGAGAACCACCGCGGCACCAGCGACCATGAATTCAGCCTGCGCCTTGGCATTATGGTTGCGCTCATGCTGCTGTTTTGCCTGGCGATCGTCTCGAAGCTGCTGGGCATCCAGGTGTTCGATGTCAAAAAATACCGAGCGAAAGCGAGCCGGCAATACGAGACGATCGTAACCGAAAAAGCCCGGCGGGGGCGCATTCTCGACCGTTACGGTCGTCCGCTTGCCGAGAGCGTCGAGAGCATCTCTTTCTACGCCGATCCGGAGCAGGTGAACGATGCCGGCGCTACAGCAAAACTGTTTGCGAACACCTTCGGCAAGAGCCGCGACTACTATCTCGATCTGCTTCGCAAGAACAAGCGTTTTGTCTGGCTGGAGCGCAACGTGCCGGTATCGCAGGCCGCGAAACTGATGAGTCTCAAAATCAAGGGTGTAGGGTTCCGGCGCGAGCAGCATCGCTACTACCTGAACGTGGCCGCCCAGCTCATCGGCCTGACCGATCGCGACAACAAGGGGATCAGCGGACTCGAAAAGAGCTTCGAAAGCCAGCTCAGCGGACGCGACGGCGTGCGGATTTTTCAGCGCTCGGCAACCGGCGAACGCTATCCGGCTCCCGACGCCGATCAGGTGCAGCCCCTTGCAGGCAATGATGTGACGCTGACCATCGACGCCGATGTGCAGGGGATCCTTGAAGAGGAGATTGCACAGGCGGTCAAGGAGTTCAAGGCCAGTGGCGCGATGGGCATCATCATGGATGTCCGGACGGGTGAAATCATCGCGATGGCCAACTACCCCACTTTCGATCTGAACCGCAGGAGCGGGCTGACCGCCGATCAAATGCGCAATCGTGCCGTTACCGATATGTTTGAGCCGGGCTCGACCTTCAAGATCGTCATGGCCTCGGCGGCCACCGAGGCGCTCGGCTGGAGGGCGGAAACACCGGTGGACGGCCACGGCGGGTCGATCACCATCTACGGCAAGCAGGTGCGGGATCACGAACCGTTCGGAGCGATGAACTTCCAGAAGGCGATCACCGAGTCGAGCAACGTCGTCGCGGCGAGCACCGCCATGCGGGTCGGAGCCACGACCTTTTACCGCTACGCCCACGCCCTCGGCTTTGGCCAGAAAACCGGCGTCGGCCTCATCGGCGAATCGGGCGGATTTCTCAAGCCGGTTTCGCGCTGGGGCAAAATGACGCTGCCGTGGATGGGATACGGCTATCAGGTGATGGCCACGCCACTCCAGGTGCTTCAGGCCTACGCAACGCTCGCCAACGACGGCGTGCGCATGAGACCCTTCATCATCAAAAGAGTGAGCGGGCCTGACGGCAAGACCATCGAAGAGACCAGGCCGCTGAAGGTGGTGCAGGCGCTGAAGCCGGAAACGGCCCATTACATGGCGCGGGAATATTTCCGCGCGGTGGTCGAAAAGGGCACCGGCATGTCGGCGAAAATCGAGGGAATTCCGGTCGCCGGAAAGACCGGCACGGCCCAGAAGCTGCACAACGGCAGCTATCAAGGGTGGCGCTACTACGTAGCGTCGTTCGTTGGATTTTTCCCTTACGACAATCCTCAGTATGCTGCGATTATCGTTGTCGATGAGCCGCAGACAGCGTATTATGCGTCAGCCGTGGCGGCTCCGGTTTTTTCGAGGGTCTGCGGCCGCGCGGTAGCCTGCTCTCTGGAGATGCAGAAACGGCTGAGCATGAAATCCCCCGAAAAGGAGCTGCTTGACCGCGTTTCGACAGTGGTTGTTCCAGAGCTGAAAGGATTGCGTGAGAGCGAAGCCGCCAAGCTACTTGAATGGAACGGCTTGAAGCTGGAACCATCGGGGAGCAGCGGCGGCAGCGTGACCTCGCAGAGCATCGCGCCCGGCACGAAGGTACAGAAAGAAACAACGGTCAGGGTTCGCCTGGCGAAAAGGGTTCAGAACAAGTAATGAAGGAAATCCGCGAAGGAGCGCCGGGTGCGCAGCTCGACGACCTGGTCGCCGCTCTCGGCGCGCTGGCTGAACGCCGGGGCGGCGACGGAGCGCGAGCCGTCATCACGGGCGTGACCTGCGACTCGCGGGCGGTCACGCCGGGTGCGCTCTTCGTGGCGGTGCGTGGCCTCGTCGCCGACGGCCACCACTTCATCGGCGCGGCCATCGAAGCGGGCGCGGTGGCGGTGGCGTGCGAAGAGCTTCCGGCTGCGTACAGCGATTCGGTCACCTGGCTCGTCGTGCCGGACGCCCGAAAGGCGCTCGCCGAACTCTCGAAAGCCTTTTACGGCAACGCTTCGGACAAGCTCATGCTCATCGGCGTAACCGGCACCAACGGCAAGACCACCACCGCGCGGCTCGTCACCTCGATGCTCAACGCATCGGGCGTCGCCGCCGGATACATCGGCACCGGCCTCTGCCGCATCGGCAATCACGACATTCCGCTCGAACGCACCACTCCCGAGCCGAACAGGCTTCACGATCTTTTCCGCCAGATGGTCGATGCCGGATGCCGGGCGGCGGTGATGGAGGTCTCCTCCCACTCACTGGTGCTCGACAGAGTGCATGGCCTCTTCTTCCGCGCCGCCGTCTTCACCAACCTCACGCCGGAGCACCTCGACTTTCACGAAACGATGGAGGAGTACGCCGAAGCCAAGCGCCTGCTCTTCGACCAGCTCAACGCCGAGGGCTTCGCCGTCATCAACGCCGACGATCCCCGTGCGGAGTTCATGGCCGCCAGGCTTGCGCCGGAGCGCGTTTTCTGCTGCTCGACCGGCGATAATACATCGCTCTGCGATCCGGCTCGTCGCTTCCATGCGGTCATCACCGCTTCGACGGTCGAAGGCTCGAAAGCCGATGTCACGTTTGACGGACAGTCGATGGCGATGCAGGTTCCTCTGCCGGGCGCGTACAACGTGATGAACATGCTCGAAGCGTTCACGGTCGGCGTCGGCCTCGGCATCGATCCCGCTACCGCGCTTCGCAGCCTCGCCGCCGCCGATGCGATCGCGGGCCGAATGGAGCGCATCTGGAGCCGCGACCGCAGCCGCTGCGCCGTGGTCGATTACGCTCACACGCCTGACGCCTTGCAAAAGGCGCTCGAAGCCCTGCGCGCGGTGACGCCTGCCGACGCGAAGCTCGCGGTGGTCTTTGGCTGTGGTGGCAACCGCGACCGGCAGAAGCGCCCCGAAATGGGCCGCATCGCCGCCGAACTGGCCGACAGGGTGATTCTCACTTCCGACAATCCACGGGACGAAAATCCGGAAGCGATTCTCGACGAGGTCGAGGCAGGCATGGCGGGCCGGGTGCATCTACGCATCGCCGACCGTGCCGAGGCGATCCGCCGGGCGGTCGAGCAGCTCGGTGCGGGCGATATTCTGCTGGTGGCAGGAAAAGGGCACGAAGCGTATCAGGAGATCAGGGGCGTGAAGCACCACTTTTCCGACCGCGAGTGTCTGGAGGCATGTTTTGCGCAAATGAAATGAGTTAACGGAAGTCAGGGAGTGAAGATGAAAGGAGCGCTGATGTTCAGCGATTTCGAGCGGGCGGGAACCGTCGTGGCCCGTGACGTTGGCGAGGGGTACCGGCTCGACGATCCGGTGGTGGTAATCGATTCTCGCAAGGCGGTCGATGGCGCAGTGTTCGTCGCGCTGCCGGGAGAGCGCACCGACGGGCACCGCTTCGTCGGCGAGGTGTTCGCCAACGGTGCGTCGTGGGCCGTGGTGTCGCGCGAATGGTTCGTCGAAAAGGGCGCGGAGCATCAGGGCGACGACCGCCGTTTTCTCGTCGCCGACGATCCGGTCAAGGCGTTCCAGCAGCTCGCCGCCGCCTACCGGGAGCGCTTCGACATTCCGGTAATCGGCATCGGCGGCAGCAACGGCAAGACCACCACCAAGGAGATGCTTGCCGCCGTGCTCTCGACCAGCTTCAACGTCCTCGTCACGCAGGGCAACTACAACAACCACCTCGGCGTGCCGCTGACGCTCTTGCAGATGCGCCGCGACACCGAAGTGGCCGTGATCGAGATGGGCATCAACCATCCCGGCGAAATGGAGTTCCTCTCTTCGCTTGCCAAACCGACACACGGCCTGTTGACCAACATCGGCCACGAGCATCTCGAATTTTTCGGCTCCCTCGACGGGGTCGCCGATGCCGAGGCGGCGCTCTTCCGCTACCTCGAAGCGCACGGCGGAACAGCGTTCGTCAATCTCGACGATCACCGCCTCGCCGCTGCAGGAGCGAGTCTGTCACGCAAGACCGGCTACGGAGCGCAGCCGGGAGCGGGCCGCGCGTGGTGGGCCGAACAGATCGGCGCGGACCGGGTGGGCCGCGTTTCGTTCACGCTCTGCTCCGAATCCGGCGTTCACCAGCCAGTGGCGATGCAGTTTGTCGGGCGACACAACGTCATCAACGCCGTAGCCGCCTCTGCGGTCGGCGCGCACTTTGGCCTCGCCCCGGCGCACATCGCCGAAGGACTTGGCACACTCCTGCCCGCGAAGGGCTGGAAGCGCATGGAGCTGTTCGAAGACGGCGGAATCGTGGTGCTCAACGACACCTACAACGCCAATCCCGACTCGGTGCGTCTGGCGCTCGATACGCTTGCGGCCATCGAGTGCCGGGGCCGCCGGATTGCGGTGCTTGGCGACATGCTCGAACTCGGCGACAATTCGGCCATTGAACATGAAAGCATCGGCAGGTATATTCGCCAACTGCCGCTCGATGCCTGCCTCACCCTGGGTGATGCCGCCCAACTCATCTGCGAGCAGGCGGGCGGGCGCTGCCTCAGGCACTTCGGGACGATGGACGAGCTTCGCGGCTTCCTGTCGGAGTACGTCCAGCCGGGTGACGCGTTGCTCTTCAAGGGGTCTCGCGGAATGAAGCTTGAACTGGCGGCGGACGATCTTATCAAACAGAATCAACAGCACTCGATCTGAACCGGTAATGCTCTATTACATTCTTCGATACATCAACGAACTCTACAGTCTTCCCGGCATGGGGGTCATCGAATATCTGACCTTCAGGGCCAGCGCGGCGGCCATCACGGCCCTCTTGATCATCATCTTCGCCGGGCAGAGGTTCATCCGCTTTCTCAAGTCGAAATTCGTCGAACCAATCAAAGAGGAGGCGCCACCAGAACATCGCAAGAAAAAAGATGTCCCCACGATGGGCGGACTCATGATCATTTTCGCTATTGAAGTTTCGGCATTTCTCTGGGCCAAGATCGATGATCCGCATGTCTGGCTCATCATGCTGGCCGTCTTCTGGATGGGCCTGATCGGCTTCATCGACGACTACCAGAAGGTTGTGCTGAAGGTCAAGGGCGGCCTTGCCGGCCACTACAAGCTGATCGGGCAGGTAACGCTCGGCCTGGTCATCGGCTTCTACACCTGGAACGATCCCGTTTTTTCGGTACTGCTCTCCGATACCACCGTACCCTTTTTCAAAAAGCTCTCGGTCGATTATGGCATCTTCTACATTCCGGTGGTAATATTCATCATCACGGCGGTCTCCAACGCAGTCAACCTCACCGACGGCCTCGACGGCCTGGCGGCGGGCAATGCGGCCATCGTCACCTTCGCCCTCGGCGTCTTCGCCTACCTCTGTGGTAACGCGGTCTATTCCGGCTATCTCAGCATCCCCTTCATCTCAGGCGCGGGCGAGGTTGCCGTGGTAAGTATGGCCATCGTCATGGCGTGTGTGGGATTTCTGTGGTTCAACTCCAGCCCTGCCGAGGTGTTCATGGGCGACACCGGTTCTCTCTCGCTCGGTAGCGCCATCGCGGTGATCGCGCTCATGATAAAGCAGGAACTCCTTTTACCGGTGCTGGCGGGAGTCTTTTTCGTCGAGACCCTTTCGGTTTCGATGCAGGTCGCCTGGTTCAAGATTTCAAAAAAGCTGTACGGCGAAGGGCGTCGCATTTTCCTGATGGCGCCGCTGCATCACCATTTTCAGCTGAAGGGATGGGCGGAACAGAAGATCGTGATCCGTTTCTGGATCATTTCAATCCTGCTCTTTCTGACAAGCCTCATGACCCTGAAACTGCGATAACGTGAAACCGGAAGAGCTGAAAGGGAAAGTGGCGTCGGTGATCGGCGCCGGCAAAAGCGGTGTATCAGCGGCTGGCCTGCTCGCGCGGGCGGGGGCGCGGCCATTCTTAAGCGAATTTGGCGCGGTCAGCCCGGAGGCGGCGGCAACACTGCGACAACTTGGCGTGCCGTTCGAAGAGGGCGGCCATTCGGAGCGGGTCTTCGAGGCTGCGCTGTGCATCGTCAGTCCCGGTATTCCGCAAACCGTGCCAGTCATCCGCGAAATGCACGCGCGCGGTATTCCCGTGGTGAGCGAGATCGAGCTGGCGAGCTGGTTCTGTCCGGCCCGCATCATCGGCATCACCGGCACGGACGGCAAGACCACCACGGCCACGCTGCTCCACCGCATCTGCGCGGCGGAGGGCGAACGGAAGGGATTCCGAGCCTTCAGCGTGGGTAACATCGGCATTCCGTTTTCGTCGGAGGTCCCCGGCATGACGGCGGCGGACATCGCCGTGCTCGAACTGAGCAGCTACCAGCTCGAAGCGTGCTTCGACTTTCGGCCCAACATCGCCGTTTTGACCAACGTCACGCCCGACCACATGGATCGCTACGGCGGCAGCATCGAAGCCTACGCCACTGCGAAGTATCGCATCCACGCCCGGCAGGGCGCGGGCGACACCCTCATCTATAATCATGACGATCCGATCCTGCGCGCCCATTTCGACCGTTCCGAACCGTGGCCCTTCCGCTTGGTGCGCCTCGGTCTGCGGGCCGAAACGCTCGACGTCGCGCCGGGAGATTTCGTCTCCGTCGAAGACGGCGAGATCGTCGTCCGCGCGTCCGGATCGACGGAGCGGCTCATGCGGGTTGACGAGATCATGAAGCCGGGATTTCGCGGCGAACACAATCTCTACAACGCGCTCTCCTCCGTCGCAGCGGCGCTGGCCGCTGGTGTTGCGCCGGAGACGATGCGGGGCGTGCTCGCCGGGTTCGGCGGCGTGGAGCACCGGCAGGAGCTTGCCGGAAACGCCTGCGGCCTCAACTGGATCAACGACTCGAAGGCCACCAGCGTCAATGCGCTTCGGCAAGCGCTTCAGTCGGTTCCGGCGGGCATGGTGCTCATCGCCGGGGGACGCGACAAGGGCAACGACTACAGCGCCATCGCCGACCTCGTGCGCGAGAAGGTCGCCTGCATCGTGGCGATTGGCGAGTCGCGCCGGAAGATCGCCGACGCGTTCCGTGGCGTCACACCGGTCGTCGAGGCCGCTTCGCTCGCGGAGGCGGTCGAGCTGGCTCGCCAGAACGCCCGTCCCGGCGCGAGCGTGCTCTTTTCGCCAGCCTGTTCGAGCTTTGACATGTTCCGAGACTTCGAGGATCGCGGGCGCCAGTTCAAGCAACTTGTCCGGGAGCTGACATGAAGCTGAATGACCTTAAACTGAATTTCGATCTGGAGCTTGACGACGCTCCCGCCGAATCGATGGCGTCGCTGCTGCCCTCGACCGGACGGGGCGAAAACATCGCCGGCAAGCTGCTGCTCCTGATCGTCGCGCTGCTGATGTGCATCGGAGTGGTCGTCGTTTACAGTAGCGGAGCCGGGTGGGCGGAACAGAAATTTTCCGACCCGCAGTACTTCCTCTGGCGGCAGCTCACTTTTGCCATTGCTGGCATGGCGGTGATCTTCGTGGTTGGCGCCATCGACTACCATATCTTCAGAAAGATCAGCAAACTGTTTCTTTTTGTCAGCATCGGTCTGTTGGCCATTTTGCTGTTGCTCAAGCTGGCGCATGTCATTCACGGCGCCGCCCGCTGGCTCGGATTTGGCCCGCTGAAGTTCCAGGCTTCGGATCTGGCCAAATACGCCATCATTTTTCACTTTTCCCGGCTGCTCTCTGAAAAGAGAGCGTATATCAAGGATCTGCATGACGGGTACTATCCGATGCTGGTGCTCCTGATGATCGTTGTTGCGCTGGTGGCGCTCGAGCCGAACTTCAGCACCGCCTCGATCATCGCGATCATCGGCTTCACGCTGATGTTCATCGGCGGCATCCGGATCAAGTATCTGCTTGCCACCGCTTCGCTGCTGATCCCGATTGCGGCAGTCTTCGCGATTGCCGCGCCCTACCGCGTCGCCCGCCTCGTCTCGTTCGGCGGCGGCGAGAAGGAGCTGAGCTACCAGGTGCGCCAGGCGCTGCTCGGCCTCGGCAACGGCGGCCTGTTCGGTCTTGGCCTCGGGGCCAGCAAACAGCGGGAGCTTTACCTGCCGCTGTCGTACAACGACTTCGTCTTCGTTATCATCGGCGAGGAGTACGGCTTTATCGGTGCGCTGGTTATCCTGCTGCTCTTTTCCGGGCTGTTTGCCTGTGGCATCATCATCGCCAAGCACGCTCCCGACCTGTTCGGACGCTACGTCGCCATCGGCGTCACCTTCGCCATTGTCTTCTTCGCATTCATCAACATCGCCGTGGCCTGCCACCTCATGCCGACCACCGGTGTGGCGCTGCCGTTCATCAGCTACGGCGGCACGGCGCTGCTGTTCAACTCGCTCGGCATCGGGCTTCTGGTCAGCATTTCACGTTACCGGAAAAAGGTCGAAACCATCGAGCGGGCGCAGGCGCTGCTCGAATCGAAGGGAGGTTCCTTATGAAAGTGCTCTTCGCAGGTGGCGGCACCGGCGGACACCTTTACCCCGGTGTGGCGATGGCGGCGGAGCTGAAGAAGCGGGTGCCTGGTATCAGCATCTCCTTCGCAGGTACCTCCGCCGGAATCGAGGCAACCGAGGTGCCGCGCCTCGGCTACCGGCTCGTACTCTTTCCGGTCAGGGGGCTGAAGCGCGGTTTGTCGATCCGAGCGCTGGTGGAGAACGCACTCATTCTCGGCGACTTCGCCAAATCGCTCTCGATGGCAATGGCGCTTGTGCGCAAGGAGCAGCCCGACGTGGTGGTGGGTACGGGCGGCTACGTCAGCGCGCCGCTGCTCCTCGCCGCGCAGCTTTCGGGCAAGAAGACACTGATTCAGGAGCAGAATGCTTTTCCGGGAGTGACGACGCGACTGCTGGCGCGCATGGCGACCGAGGTGCATCTGTCGTTCGAGGAGAGCCGGAAGTTTTTCGGAGGAAAATCCGAGGTGTTCGTGACCGGCAATCCGGCGCGGGAGTTTCCCGCCGAGAGCCGGGAGTCGTGCCTCGACTTTTTCGGCCTCGACCGGAGTTTGCCGACGCTGCTGGTCTTCGGTGGAAGCCGTGGGGCGCGGGCGATCAACAACGCCGTGCTGAAGCTGTGCCATCGTCTCGAAGGCACGGTCAACCTCATCTGGCAGACCGGCGCGCTTGACGCCGACCGGATGCGCGGGGAGATCGGCACTTCGGCAACTCGCTGGATCGGTCCCTACATTCAGGAGATGGGCAAGGCGTACGGAGCCGCCGATCTGGTGCTTTGCCGGGCGGGGGCTTCGAGCCTTGCCGAGCTGACCAACCTCGGCAAGCCCTCGGTGCTGATCCCCTATCCCTACGCGGCGGCTGATCACCAGCGCCACAACGCGATGGCGCTGGTGAGCGCGGGCGCATCGGTCATGATCGACGACTCAAAGATCGGCGAAGAAGCGTCGTTCGACGTGATCCTCACACTGCTCCGCGACCGCGAGAAACTCGCGCAAATGGGCGAGGCGGCCCGGCGAGAGGGTCATCCCGGCGCGGCGGCGACACTCGCGGAAAGAATCATCGCGCTATCAAAATCATAAGGAGTGCCCCCCATGGAACTGGGAAAAACAAAGAATGTGCATATCGTCGGCATCGGCGGCGCGGGAATGAGCGCCATCGCCGAACTGCTGCTGAAATCGGGATTCGCGGTCAGCGGCTCTGACCTGGCCTCAGGCGAGGTGATCGACAAGCTTCGTGAGCTTGGCGCGGTAATCCATCAGGGGCACCAGGCCGAAAATGTCGGCGCGAGCGACGTTGTCGTCTACTCCTCGGCAGTGCGTCCCGAGAGCAACGTCGAAATTCTCGCCGCGCAGAAGCTCGGCATTCCGGTCATCAAGCGCGACGAAATGCTCGGCGAGCTGATGCGCCACAAATCGGGCATCTGCGTCTCGGGCACCCACGGCAAGACCACCACGACCGCAATGGTCGCAACCATGCTGCTCGAAGCGGGCCAGTCGCCGACAGTGATGATCGGCGGCGTGTCGGACTACCTCAAGGGAAGCACGGTGGTCGGCGAGGGCAAGTCCATGGTGATCGAGGCCGACGAGTACGACCGCGCGTTCCTCAAGCTCACGCCGACCATAGCCGTCCTGAACAGCCTCGAATCGGAGCACATGGACACCTACGGCACGATGGACAACCTGCGCGACTGCTTCGCGGAGTTCGCCAATAAGGTGCCGTTTTACGGGCGGGTCATCTGCTGCGTTGACTGGCCGGAGATCCGGCGTATCATTCCCCGGCTGAATCGCCGCTACACTACCTTCGGCATCGAGGAGCACGCCGATGTGATGGCTTCGGAGATCGAACCCGGCGATGGGGGCAGCACCTTTACCGTCGAGGCGTTCGGCGAGCGCTACCCCGGCGTACGGCTCAACGTGCCCGGCAGGCATAACGTGCTCAACGCGCTGGCGGCCTTCTCGGTCGGCCTCGAAATCGGCCTGCCGCCGGAGCGGATCATCGCTGGCCTGGCCAGGTACAGCGGAATGCGCCGCCGCTTCCAGGTCAAGTACCGGGGCGCTGACGGCGTGCTCGTCATCGACGATTACGCGCATCACCCCACCGAGGTGAAGGCGACCGTCCGGGCAGCCCGCGACGGATGGAAAGAGCACCGCATCGTGGCGGTTTTCCAGCCGCATCTTTACTCGCGGACGGCGGAGTTCGCCGGTGAGTTCGGCTGGGCGCTCTCCCGCGCCGACACGGTTTACGTGGCGGGCATCTACCCGTCGCGCGAGAAGGCCGAGGACTATCCCGGTATCACCGGCGAGTTGGTGGCCGAAGCATCGAGAACCGCCGGGGCGAAAAACGTATGGTTCACCGAAGAGCACGAAGCGCTGCTCGCGGCGCTTCAGGAGGAGGCCGCGCCGGAGACGCTTTTCCTCTTCATGGGGGCGGGCGACATCACGCATCTGGCCGCGCGATTCGCCGCATGGTGCACGGAGATGCGCAGCAACGCAGACGCAACGGCGTCATGATCTCCGCCGTTGACTGGCATAACAGGAGCAACAAGTATGGCTCGTCCGAAACATGAACAGCGGAGCGAGGAACTGCGTCAAGATCCGGCGCTGCCGGACCTCGATGCACCTGAATCGGTGCGTCCTCGCAGTGGCAAGCTGCGCCGACTTTTCGGTACCACGCCGGTGATGATGACCTTCGCCGCGCTGCTGCTCGCGGCGGTCGCGGCGCTCTCGTGGTACGCCACGCAGTGGAAGCAGCAGGTGACGGTCCACCGGGTGGTGGTCAGCGGCGTGAACCTGATTCCCACCGCTTCCATCGAACGCCGCCTGAACCGGTTCAAGGGAAAAAATCTGGATGAGGTCAGGCTCGACGATGTCCGCCGGGCGCTCGCCCCGGAACCCTGGATCAAGCAGATGCGAATCAGCAAGGAGCTGAACGGCATTCTGCGCGTCGGCATCGATGAGCGGCGTCCGGCAGCGCTCATGGCTGACGCGGGACAGCCACTGATTATCGATACGGAAGGAAATCTTTTGCCCGACGAAGCAGTCTCGGAGCGCTTTCGCCTTGTGCCGGTATATGGCGCGAGAAGCACTCGCCCGGCGCGCCCCGGAGGCGTCCGACGGCTGAATGACAAGGACCGGAATCTGCTCTTCGAATTGCTCGTCGCCTTCGATCAAAGCACTTACGCCCGGCTGATGGTTTCAGCCATTCATCTTACCCCCGACAACCAGACATGGTTCACCGTGACGGGGTCGCCAATACGCTTTGTTGTCGGAAACGACGGGAATTTCAAGGAAAAATTGAAAAAATTCGAGATATTCTGGCAAAAGGTTGTTGCAAAAAAAGGCATCGATTGTTATGAGTCGGTCGATCTTCGCTTCCGGCAGAGAGTGTTCGCCACTTCGCCCGTAAACGAAGAAGCCTCCGTAGATTCTACAGCGGCGCCGGTTGCCCCGCCTGCGGGCGGCCAACTTCCCGATGAACACCATTGAACTCAAAACTTCTCATGCCGAAGAGCAATATTGTAGTCGGTCTCGATATAGGTACAACCAAGGTCTGCGTCGTCGTCGCCGAAAAGGACGACGTCGGCAAGCTCAACGTCCTCGGCAAGGGGCGCGCCAACTCTGAGGGGTTGCAACGGGCGACGGTGGTCAACATCAACAAGACGGTTGACGCCATCAGGAAGGCGGTGGCCGATGCTGAACGCGAGTCGTCGATCAAAATCAAGGGAGTCAACGTCGGCATCTCCGGCGCGCACGTCCACTGCATCTACAGCAACTCCGAAATCAGCGTCAACCAGTCGGGCATCGTCAACGAGTCCGATGTGCGGCGCTTCCTCGAAAAGGCCAAAACCAACATCCGCTATCTCGACATCGACCACGAGATCATTCACGTCATTCCACAGGAGTTCATCGTCGATGACCAGGATGGCGTGCTCGATCCGATCGGCATGGCCGGAACGATCATGCGCGGCAGCGCCTACATC
Source organism: Chlorobaculum tepidum TLS (assembly GCF_000006985.1). NCBI lineage: Bacteria > Pseudomonadati > Chlorobiota > Chlorobiia > Chlorobiales > Chlorobiaceae > Chlorobaculum > Chlorobaculum tepidum. The sequence continues at coordinate 27,617 of NC_002932.3, read as the reverse complement.
GTCGTTGGACTTCGGACCAAGATCCGCAACATCAAGCAGTGCATCGAAAAGGCAGGCCTCGAAGTCAGCGCCATGACCTTTGAGCCGGTGGCCTCCGGTCTCGCCGTGATGAAGGAGAGCGAGAGGCGGAGCGGCGTGGTGGTGATCGACATCGGCGGCGGCACCACCGAGGTGGCCATCTACATCGACGGCGCGATCCGTTATTCCGAGGTGATCAAGGTTGCGGCCAACGATGTGACTCACGATGTGGCCTATGGCATCAAGGCACTCAACGACGTGGCTGAAGAGATCAAGATCCAGCACGGATGCGCCTATGCAAAGGTGCTCGACAAGGAGGAGGAGATCCTGATCGAGAGCATCGAGGGACGGCCGAGCAAGTCGTTCCCGAAAAGCTCCCTGACGGTGATCATCGAAGCCCGCATGATGGAGATTTTCGAACTGGTGCGAGACATCATCAAGCGCTCGGGCTACTACGACTACCTGAACGCCGGAGTCATCATCACCGGCGGCGGCGCGCTCTTGCCCGGCACCGGCGAGCTGGCCAGGGACATTCTCGGTCTCGACGTGCGCACGGGCTATCCGGAAGGGGTTTCGGGCGGCATCAAGGATGCGATCAACAACCCGATGTACGCAACGGTGATGGGTCTGGTAGCTCACTCGCTCCAGAACAATCTGTACCAGGATTACGGAGAGGTTGCCCCGGCACCGTCCGGGCAGACTCAGGAGCCGGTTACGTCTTCTCCTGAACCCTCGCAGGCTCAACAGAGTCCCGAGCAGAATCCCGATACCCCGCCAACCGGAAAGAAGTTTGTTGACCGTCTGAAAAAGTTTTGGGATCAGTTGTAGCAGAGATAGTTACCTGTAACGACAGGAAAAACAAGGAATAGAGAGTATGGCATTCGAACTCGATCCAGGCCTGTTCGACAGCGATCAGGACAGCGGAGTCAATATCAAGATTGTCGGCGTCGGCGGATGCGGCGGCAATGCCGTCAACAATATGATGGACCGGAAGATCAGCGGCGCCGAGTTCGTCGTCTTCAACACCGACCGCCAGGCGCTCCTGAACTCCAAGGCGCCGATCCGCGTGCAAATTGGCAAAAAGGCCACCAACGGCCTTGGCGCGGGGGCCGATCCTGCCAAGGGACGGCTCGCTGCCGAGGATGATCGCGAGCTGATTGCCATGCAGTTGCGGGGGGCCGACCTCGTCTTTATCGCGGCTGGCATGGGCAAGGGCACCGGCACCGGCGCAGCGCCGGTCGTCGCCTCCATCGCCCGCAATATGGGCATCCTTACCATTGGCGTCGTCACCCGCCCCTTCAGCTTCGAGGGGCAGATCAAGGCGCGTATCGCCGACAGCGGCATCACCGAACTGCGCAAGTATATCGACACGCTCATCATCGTCGAGAACGAAAAAATCCTGAGCATCGCCGATGAAGGCGTCAGCGCCACCGAGGCCTACAACATGGCGAATGACGTGCTGTTCCGGGCGGTCAAGGGTATCGCCGACATCATTACCCACCACGGCCACGTCAACGTCGATTTCGCAGACGTCCGAAGCATTATGCAGAGTGCGGGTGACGCGGTCATGGGGTCTGCCGCCGCTGCCGGAGAGCGTCGCGCACTGAAAGCCGCGTCGGATGCGGTCACCAGTCCGTTGATGGAGGGGGTCAAGATGCGCGGTGCCAAGGGGGTGCTGGTCAACATCACGGGCGATGTGACCATGCGCGACATCGCTGATGCCATGAACTACATCGAAGAGCAGGTTGGCAGCGATGCCAAGATCATCAATGGCTATGTCGATGAGCCGCAGGTATCGGGCGAAATCCGGGTCACGGTAATTGTCACCGGTTTCAAGAGAGTTGAACCGGGAGAGGAGCGACAACCCGCTTCGTCCTCCGGACAGCAGGAAAAGACGCTGCCTAAAGCCCACCACGTGCAGGGTTTCGGACGTCTCGTTCAATCCTCAGGCTATCCCGAACAGGTGGTCGAGGACATGAGAATTCCCGCCTACATCAGAAAAAGCCGCTCTATTCAGGAGCCATTCGATATTGGTCGAGCGTGCAGCACCACCAGATCGCGTCCTTCGGGCGGATCGGCCCCTATGCCCGGCCAGAGCGACGAAGACGAGCAGATACGGAAAGGCGCTACCGATACTCCGGCCTATCTTCGCCGAAAAAACAATCCACCACTGCAATGAAGCAATTCGGGAAAAGGGCGCAGCCGCTTTTCCCGGCGCGCCCCCTATCGTTTACCACTATCCATGAGCATCGCCATTCTTTGGGGCTAATCGCCTGAATTACGAGGCAGAGGCGGAGCTGTAACCAGTTCAAAAAGGAGTCAAAGTATCATGAGTTACCGGACGATATCCGCAGAAGAGGCCGTCATGGCCATCAAGTCGGGAGACAGGGTTTTTCTGCACACCGCGGCGGCAACGCCCCTCAGGCTGATCGAGGCGATGGTCAGCCGCGCCAGCCATCTGCGTGACGTCGAGATCGTCAGCCTGCACACCGAGGGCGACGCACCGTACGTCAGACCTGAATTTCAGGAGAGCTTCAGGCTCAACGCCTTCTTTGTCGGAAGGAACGTCCGTTCGGCGGTGCAGTGCGGCTACGCCGATGCTATCCCGATTTTTCTGAGCGACGTGCCCGCGATGTTCTACGACGGAGTCATGCCGCTCGACGTGGCACTGGTGCACGTTTCGCCGCCCGACCGTCACGGCTACTGCTCGCTCGGGGTGTCGGTTGATGCGACCCGCGCCGCCGTGCATACCGCCCGGCACGTCATCGCCCAGGTGAACCCGAACATGCCCCGCACCCACGGCGAAGGGCTGCTGCATGTCAGCAAGATTCATTCGCTGGTCGAGGTGGACGATCCTCTGCCGGAGACGCCGCGCCACGAGCTGACCGACGTCGAGCGCCAGATCGGCCAGCATATCGCCTCCATCGTCGAGGACGGCGCGACGCTACAGATGGGCATTGGCGCGATTCCCGACGCGACGCTTGCCGCGCTGACGAACCACAAGGACCTTGGCATCCACTCGGAGATGTTTTCCGACGGCGTGGTCGATCTGGTTGAAAAGGGGGTGGTGAACGGACGCTGCAAGAAAACACACAACGAGATCATTGTGGCGAGCTTCCTTGTTGGCACCCGGAAGCTCTACGATTTCGTGGACGACAATCCGCTGGTCGAGATGTTCGGCTCGGACTACGTGAACGACACGAAGGAGATTCGCAAAAACCCGAAGGTGACAGCCATCAACAGCGCCATCGAAATCGACATGACCGGCCAGGTGTGCGCTGACTCGATCGGCACCCGCCACTTTTCAGGTGTCGGCGGCCAGATGGACTTCATCCGCGGCGCGGCGCTTTCCCCCGGCGGCAAGCCGATCATCGCCCTTCCCGCCACAACGCGCAAGGGCGAGTCACGCATCGTGACGCAGCTCAAGCCCGGTGCAGGTGTCGTGACCACAAGGGCACACGTGCAGTACGTCGTCACCGAATACGGCATTGTCAACCTGCACGGCAAGAACCTCCGCCAGCGAGCTGAAGCGCTCGCCACCATCGCCCACCCCGACTTCCGCGAAGAGATCCTCCGCCAGGCACACGAGCTGTATGGGCGAAAAAGCAATTGCCTGATCGATTGATGAATTGGGAAAAGTGCCGATGAACGCGTAAGGGCAGGTCTCGAACCTGTCGTCTTTGAAGAGTGCAGTCAAATAAGCCCTATACGAGAAAAGGCTGCCCGATGAGGCAGCCTTTTCAGTGACGATCAAGTGATGGAATCTCTTTCCCTTCGAACTCTTACGGCTTCACAGCCTGAACGAGCAGGTGGTCGTACTTGCGCACCATGGTCACGTCTTTATAGCCGAGGCTTTCGAGAATCTCCTTGTAGCGGGCCTGCTCCTTGAAGCCGAGCACCGAGAAGGGCATTCCGGCGCCAAGAATGTAGTGGCTCAGGTAGTCGAAGTTCGGGTTTTCCGGATCGTCGATCACCATGTCGAGAATCAGCAGGCGGCCGCCGGACCGCATGGCATCGAACGCCTTTTTGCACATGATGGTCGAGAGCTGTTCGTTGGCCGAGTAGAGGATGCGGCAGAATAGCACTGCGTCGGCTTCCGGGTAAGACTCCTTGTAGATGTCCACCGCGATGCCGCGCATACGGTCGGCCACGCCCTTCTCGGCGGCATTCTCGTTGACCAGGTCGATGGCGCCCGGCAGGTTCAGGATGGTGGAGTCGAGTTCAGGGAAGTGCTTGAGCATAGCAGCCGAAATATCGCCAATGCCGCCGCCAACGTCAATCATCTTCTTGACACCGTCGAGCTTTGCCTCTTCGAGCAGCAGCTGGATTGCGAACTTGGCGTTGCTGCGGTGAATCTCCTCGAAGTAGAGGTTGTCTTCGCGCGTGACCGGCGGATAGGGTACCTGGCCCTTGAAGTTCTTCTGACCCCTGACGGCCTGCGAAAGGCCCATGTAGAAATCATCGGCAAGGAACGCCATCGCCTTGGCAACCGGGGTCTGATGCAGGTTTGGCTCTTTCGGGGTCGGCGAGAACATGTAGTCGGCAAACTCGGTCAATGACCACTTTCCATCCTCAAGGTTGATGACGCGCATCTGGCGAAGCGTCTCAAGGAGCATTTCGAGACGGGGCGGTACCGAACCGGTATCGGCTGCCAGCGTCGCGAGGTCCTTGGGGCCTTCGGCCATGTGGCTGAAAAGGTCGAGTTCGATAGCGGCCTTCATGCAGCTGAACTCGATGAGGCCCTTGAAGACCAGCTCGTTGGCCCTGTGGTAGTAGTTCAGGAGGTCATTGTTGCTCATTGTCGATAATTTTCTTTATTAGATATGAGAGACGAGTAGAAAAACAGCGAGTGCTGGCGCACGGAAATCTGACGTCCAATTTATCCCAAAAAGAGCTGTTAACCAACAGCGAGCCGAATAAATCGTTGTGACCGTCCGCATGGGCGGGATGTTCTCTGGATTCAGTCAACCGCGCCATCCGGCTCTCGGAAGGCGCACAAACAAAGGAGTTCATCATGTTATCCAGCCTGTCCAAACTCACCCCGGAGCAGCTCGAAGAGATTCGTTCTCTCGAACAGCAGCTCGGCAAAACACTGCTCTCATTCTCCGAGTATGATGTCGTTTCCGACGACCTCAGCGAAGCCGACCTCGCCACCATCAAAGCACTCGAGGAAAAACTCGGCACCATGCTGGTAGCGGTCAGGGGTCTCAGTCAGAATGCCTGAGTCCTATCAGCGCGAGCATCCGACCGGTTTTGCCGTTGTCACGGCGGTAGGAGAAAAAGCGGTCGGCGTCTCGGTATGAGCAGAGCTCCGAGCACTGCACCTGCGATGGCGGGATGCCTGCTTCGATGAGCTGGTCTCGGTTGGCCGCCGAGAGGTCGAGCAGTTGCCGCCCTTCACCGGAGGGCGACGGCTTGAGATAGCGGCTACTGAAGCGGGCAGCGACTTCGCCGCCGATTTCGTAGCATTCACCGGAGATGCCGGTGCCGACCCAGGCGAGGCAATCCTCCGGACGGGTGCCGAACGAGTTGTGCATGGCGTTGACCGTCTTTTCAGCGATCCGTCCCGCCGTGCCCTGCCACCCCGCATGAGCTGCGCCGCAGGCCCTCGTCCGGCGGTCGTAAATCAGGATCGGGTAGCAATCGGCTGTCAGGATGCCGACGAAAAGTCCGCGAACGGTGGTGATGAGCGCGTCATACCCGTCGAGTTTCCCCGGCCCGGTAACGACGGCAATCTCCGTCCCGTGCACTTGCCCGGTTGTCACGATGCTCTCGCAACTAATCTCCAGAAAAGCGCAAAGCCGTCGCTCATTTTCCCGCACACGCTCCGGATCGTCTCCGACGTGAGTCCCGAGATTCAACGAATCCAGCGGTGAAGCACTCACCCCGCCGACGCGGGTAGTCTGAAGCGCCACAAGGCCGAGAATGTTGTGAAAGATTGAGGGGTGGAGAGGTGTTATACCCGAAGTATGGTTCATGGTTCTGATAATTATCTGTTCATATGCGTGAAAAGGGGTGCTTTCGCAGGTAGATCTTTCGCAGGTAGATGTAACGGTAAAGCTGAGCGGAGTGACTGAAGTTGCCGATTTCAAGAAGCAGTTCCAAATAACAGGGTTTGATTCGGCGCGGCACGCTCTTCCGTCAATCGTGAAATCTCGATCGGATTCGCCCCTTCTGATCTGTTCGTTTGGTCGCGATAGCCAGCCATTGAACAGAAAGCTTTACCGCCGCAGATTTCGGAGCACAAGCAAATCACGCGTGGGCTCCACGTAAGTTATCTGGCGGGAAGTGTTATCTTTGGGCTTGATCGTGTATAAACCCCATATGAAATATTCAGGCATGAAAATTCTCGTTATCGGCGGCGCAGGGTATATCGGCAGTCATGTGGCTCGCGAGTTTCTCGACCGGGGCTACCAGGTCACGGTGTTCGACAATCTCTCCACCGGTCGGGAGGAGAATCTTTTTGACGACGCGGAGTTTGTTCGTGGAGATATTTTCGACGCGGAAATGCTGGCCGAGGTGATGAATCGCGGGTTTGACGGCTGCGTTCATCTGGCGGCACTGAAGGCTGCCGGAGAGTCGATGCAGAAGCCGGAGGAGTACTCCGTGCACAACATCTGCGGTACGATCGGCACCATCAACCAGGCGGTGGCAAGCGGCATTAAATGCCTCCTCTTCTCCTCTTCGGCAGCCATTTTCGGCAGCCCGGCTTATTTGCCCATCGACGAGAATCATCCCAAGAAGCCGGAAAACTACTACGGCTTCACCAAGCTCGAAATCGAGCGGATTCTCGAATGGTACGACCGGCTCAAGGGGCTGAAGTTCGCGGCAGTCAGATATTTCAACGCCGCCGGATACGATGTGCGCGGGCGCATCCGAGGGCTGGAAAGGAATCCGGCCAATCTGTTGCCGGTCATCATGGAGGTTGCGTCGGGCGTGAGGCCAATGCTCTCGGTGTTCGGCACCGACTACCCGACTCGGGACGGCACCTGTATCCGCGACTATGTCCACGTCAACGATCTCGCTACCGCACACGTACTCGCGTTCGAGCAGGTAATCGAGAGCGGCGAAAGCCTGTCGGTCAACCTCGGCAGCGAAACTGGCGTCACTGTGCTCGAAATGCTCGAAGCCGCGCGCCGTTTGACAGGCAAAGAGATTATGGCAGAATTCGCGCCGCGTCGTGCGGGCGATCCGGCCAATCTGGTGGCAACCTCCGCGATGGCTCGCGAGTTGCTCGGCTGGGTTCCGCAGTACAGCGATCTGGACACGCTGGTTGAATCGACCTGGAATGTTTACCGGGATGTTAACGCAGGTTCCGGCAGGCAATAGCTATTACCCGATAGCGGCTCATGCCTCCAAAGGAGATGACCATGTTAGATAATGACAGGAAAAAGGATAAATTCTCCGAGCAGTTTGGAGGAACGGTCAGAGCGCTATCGGAGTATCTCGGGATCGGGATTCAGATCGCCGCGAGTTTCGCACTTTTCGTCTTCCTCGGTTATTGGTCAGATTCGAAGCTTGGCACCTCGCCTCTGCTTCTGCTGGCCGGAGTGCTTGTTGGCATGGTTGGCATGGCCCTTGTGCTCATGAAAACCATTCGGCAGGCAGACCGCGAGCATGACCGTTTACATCAACACACTCGAAACCACGAAAAGGATCGCCGGACATGAAGGCATTGTTTGATTTTCTTATAAAGTTATTTATCTTGTCGGTCATTTTATGGGGGGGTGTTTACTGGAGCTCGGCAAACTATCCGATTGACATCAACTCGGTTTTCGTTGCCTGGCTTATGGTTATTCTCAACAGCCTCACGGGGTACTTGCTCTTTGAGTACGGATTTGACAAGGAGTCGAAGGTTTTCACGCTCGTCGTTTTCGGCGGTGTCGCACTCCGGCTTCTGATTATCATGGCGCTGGTGCTGGTCATCAATCTGCTGGGTATGGTCAAGTCGATCGATTTCGTGGTATCCTTCATCTCTTTTTACTGTATTTATCTGGTGCTCGAGATTCTCGCTTACCAGAAGAAGAATCAACTGAAAAAAAACGCGGCAAAAAACTGACAAGACGGTATGCGAAAGAAAGCGATTTCAAGAATTCTGGCACTGGTCGTGCCTGTTCTCCTGAGCCTGAACAGCCAAGCATTCGCCACTTCCGTCCAGGATGAGTCTCCGGTAACGGGCTCCGCGGTCGAAGCCGTTCACACTGTGCCGTCAACCGTCGCGGCGCCAGTCGCCGGACACGCCGAAGCCGCTGCCGGTCAGGCCGCCAAGGCTGAAGAGAAGCCGGGCGACCTCATCATGCACCACATTCTCGATAACAGCACCTTCTCTTTCGAGCCGTTCGGTGAGGTGCATCTTCCCCATCTCGAAGTCGCCGGTTTCGATATTTCGATCACCAAGCATGTGGTGATGATCTGGCTTGCCGCGATCCTGCTGGTCGTTATCGCAAGTGCTGCCGGCGCGAGCGTCAAGAAGATGTCCGCAAATCAGGCGCCGAAGGGTGTTGCCAACGTTTTCGAGTCACTGGTCGATTTTATCAGCAATGACGTCGCCAAACCCAACATCGGTCACGGTTACGAAAAGTTCCTGCCCTACCTGCTGACGGTGTTCTTTTTCATTCTGGTTTGCAATCTGCTCGGCCTCATCCCTTATGGCGCGACCGCGACCGGCAACATCAACGTTACGCTTACCCTCTCGGTTTTCACCTTTGTCATCACCCAGTTCTCGGCATTCAAGGCCCAGGGCGTCAAAGGTTATCTTCAGCACCTAACCGCAGGAACGCACTGGGCGCTCTGGATTATCATGGTGCCAATCGAAATTCTCGGCCAGTTCACCAAGCCGTTCGCACTGACCATCCGACTCTTCGCGAACATGACGGCGGGCCATATCATCATTCTCAGCCTGTTCTTCATCAGCTTCATCCTGAAGAGCTACATCGTAGCTGTGGCGGTGTCGATTCCGTTCGCGATCTTTATCTATCTGCTCGAGCTCTTCGTTGCGTTCCTGCAGGCGTACGTTTTCACCATGCTCTCGGCGCTCTTCATCGGCTTGGCCACGGCGCACTCCGACAGCCACGACGGCCACGAGCTGGAGGCTACCGCTCGTCATGGAGACGGGCTGACGGTTTGACGAGTTTTATGTATCGATGATTTTAGAACTGCTACAAGAAGTAGCATTCATTTTACAACAACAATCAATGGAGGCAATTTAAAGATGGAAGGTTTGGGTTATTTGGGTGCCGGCATCGGCGCAGGTCTGGCAGCAATCGGTGCAGGTCTTGGTATCGGAAACGCTGCGGCTTCTGCAGCAGAGGGCACGGCGCGTCAGCCTGAGGCGGCTTCGGACATCCGTACCACGATGATTATCGCCGCCGCTCTTATCGAGGGTGTTGCGCTGTTCGGTGAGGTTATCTGCGTGCTTCTCGCCCTGAAGTAATGCCTCGTGCCATAGCTTAATCCGTCTGCAGTATCTATTTGAAACCGCAGACGGTTTTTTATCAAACTGTTAAAGGACTGCGTTCATGCTAACGTCAGGGATTATTCTGCTCGAAGGCGGGCTTCTCAACCCAAATCCGGGCCTCATATTCTGGACAGCGCTTACTTTTCTGATCGTTCTCGTTATTCTCAGGAAAACCGCATGGGGGCCGATCCTGTCGATGCTCGAAGAGCGGGCCAAAAGCATTCAATCAGCTATTGATCGAGCTCACACCGCAAAAGACGAGGCTGAGGCGATCCTGAAGAAAAACCGGGATTTGCTGGCCAAGGCAGATGCCGAAGCCGATAAAATCATCAGGGAAGCCAAGGAGGTAGCGGACAAGCTTCGCGCCGATCTTACCGAGAAAGCCCATGATGAATCTCGCAAGATAATTGCTTCCGCCAAGGAAGAGATTGAGCAGGAGAAGCGCCGCGCACTGGATGTGCTCAGAAACGAGGTCGCCGATATGGCCGTAAAAGGCGCCGAGAAAATTATTCGTACCACTCTTGATGCGGACAAGCAAAAAGCGGTGGTCAACGATATGATCAAGGAAATGGCTGCCAGTCGTAACTGATAATAAAACCTCGGAACTATGTCAAGTGCAATTGCAAGCCGTCGATATGCGGTGGCCTTGCTCGAAGTGGCCGTTGAAGGCAACTTTCTGGAGAAAGTTACCGAAGACCTGCAGAAAATACAGGAAGTGCTCTCTGGAAGTCATGAGCTCGTGCTGGCTCTCAAAAGCCCACTGATCAATGTCGATCTCAAATCGAAAATTCTCGAAGAGATTTTCAGGAACAAGGTCGATGAGAAAACGATGGTCTTTATCAAGCTGCTCGCTCACAAGAAAAGGGCAGCTCTTCTTGCCGGAGTAATTTCTGAATTCAACGCCTTGATCGATGAACGCAATGGCGTTATCAACGCCGATGTGAAAAGCGCAATCAAGCTCAGCGACGAACAGGCGAAAGAGCTGGTCAACAGCCTCTCAGTTCGTACAGGAAAGAAAATACGTGCCAAGATGCGGCTCGACGAGAACCTGATTGGCGGGGTAACCGTCAAAATCGGCGACACGATCATTGATGGCAGTATCAGCCATCAGCTTGAAATGCTCAGGCATTCACTGGTCGCTCAACCAGCTTGATTCCGTAGCCTTCTGTTCAAAAAAAGCCTGCCGTTGAGCGGGCTTTTTTTGCATCGGTGAAAAAGATTATATTGTCCGCACGCGAAATAGCTGTAACTTGTTTTTCTTTTTTGGGGCTTTAGCTCAGTTGGTAGAGCGTCTCGTTCGCAATGAGAAGGTCAGGGGTTCGACTCCCCTAAGCTCCACAAAACCCTGCAGGTCTCATCCCGATTGCGGAAATCGTGACCCGAAAGCAGGGCGCGGCGTTTTTCCCTGGATGAGGCATTTCCGGGTGTTCCTTCGCAAGCCCAAGCGGATCACTTCAGCAGCTCAGCCTCTCGAAACAGGCTCATCCGGCTTGCACTTTTCTGCTGTAAACCCGCGCCAGGCCCCGGCCTCTTTTTTCCCGTCGTTGCGCCGGTTTACTGTACGTCTGACGGCAGCCCGTCAGGATCAATTGGTAAGTTATTTTTTCACCTGCTTCAAGGGAGTCTCTATGTCTCAATCGGTCATGAAAAAGTCGGTGCTCAGGATTCTGCCCGGTCTCTTGTGTCTTGCATTGCCGCTCTCATCATGCTCGTCTTCAAAATCGCCAAAAGCCACCATGACGGCCACTCCGGTCGAGTTGCGCTACCGCGAAGCCACCGAAAAGATCGCAAAACGGAAGTACAACGATGCGATCGTCATTCTTGAGTCCCTCATGTTTTCGACCAGAGCGACCGCTCTCGAAGACGATGTGCTGAAGGCTCTTGCCGACTCCTATTACAAAAAGAAAGAGTACATCCTTGCCGCCGACACCTACCGCCGGCTGCTTCAGCAGACGCCGGACTCGCCCTATGCCAGAGACGCGCAGTTCATGCTTGCAAAATCGTACGAAAAGCTCTCGCCATTCCACGAGCTTGACCAGGAGTACACCGTCAAGGCAATCAACGAATTCGAGACCTATCTCGACCAGTACCCTTCGGATGACTCCGCGCAGGCAGCCAACGATCTGGAGCTGTACAAAAATCTGATGAAGGTCAATCCCGACAACGCCTCCTACCGTGAGAAGTACGAAGCGGCAAAGGAGGAACTCGCGAGCGGCTCGCCGGCTCGATACAGCCAGAAGGCCATTTCCGAGCTTCGTGAGAGGCTTGCCCATAATCGCTTCTCGATCGCCCGTCAATATTTCAAGCTAAAGAAGTACCGCGCCGCGGAGATTTTCTACGATGTGGTTATCAACCAGTATCCCGATACCAAATGGCTCGAATCCGCCTGGATCGGAAAAATCGATTCAGAAATCAAGCAGAACAACTGGTTCGAAGCACGCCAGTCGATAGAGACCTTCCAGCAGCTTTATCCGGACAAGGCCAAGCTGATTGAGCCTGCCGCAAAGAGAGTTACCGCCCACTACTCAAACAAGCGCGACCCGAAATCGAAAGAGTGAGAACTGCTGTTTTCGGCGGAAGTTTCGATCCGCCGCACAACGGCCATCTCGCGCTGTCCCTCTTTGCGCGAGAGCTTGCCGGGCTTGACCGGTTGATTGTATCGGTTTCAAAAAATCCTTTCAAGGCCGCGGCCGATGCATCCGATGATGACCGGTCAGCCATGGCCCGCCTGCTCGTTGCCGAGATCAACGTCGCAGGAGTATTTGCTGAAATAAGCGGTTGGGAACTGCAGCAGTCGGGGCCATCGTACACCATCGACCTTCTGCGCCACGTCGAGGAGCGCTGTCCGGGTGACGAGCTGGTGCTGCTGGTCGGGGAGGACAGCTACCTTCAGATGCCGCAGTGGAAATTTGCGTCGGAAATTCTCAAGCATTGTACGATTGCCGTTTTCGGCAGATCAGATATTGACGCCGCAGATGCTCCCCCCAGCGATCCTCTCTTGCCAGCGATCCACTACGATTTCGATATGCCCGTTTCAGCGACAAAGATCAGGCGTCTGGCCGCCGCCGGTCAGCCAATTGGACAGTTTGTGCCGTCATCGATTGCGCAGTACATCGCCGAGCACAAGCTGTATAGCGCTTGATCAGGGCTCGAAAGTATTTTCCCTTACTTACATCGATTCCGGAGCCGAGATGCCGAGGATTTTGAATCCGTTGCGCAGCACCTGACGTACTGCGAGTGACAGTTCGAGACGAGCGGTGCGGAGATGTTCATCAGCCTTCAGAATCGGGCACTCCTGATAGAACTTGTGGTATCGTTCGGCAACCGTGTGCAGGTACTCGACCATCTTCTGCGGTTCGAGCTGGCGGAGGCTTGACTGGATGATATCCGGGAAGTCAAGCAATGCGGAAGCCAGGTCGATCTCCGGCTCGCTCGAAAGCAGCGGCAAACCTGCGCCAATAGCCGTCGCCTCGTCGAAGCCGACCTCTTTTTCGGCCATGCGCACGAGGCTGCAAATCCTCGCGTGGGCGTACTGAAGGTAGAAAACCGGGTTGTCTTTCGACTGCTTTTTTGCCAGCTCGACATCGAAGTTGAGGTGCGAATCCTTGCCGCGCATGATGAAGAAGAGGCGTGTGGCGTCCGCGCCGACGTCATCGATAAGGTCGTCGAGCAGGTCGGCGTTGCCCTTGCGGGTGGACATTTTGACCGTCTGGCCACCGACCGTGGTGGTGACGAACTGGTTGATGGCGATCTTGACCTTCGAGGTGTCGTAGCCAAGAATCTTCAATGCTTCAAGCACGTCGGGATACTCGTCGATGTGATCCGCGCCAAAAACGTTCACCATGAGGTCGAAGCCACGCTCGAACTTGGTGACGTGGTAGGCGATGTCCGGCAAGCGGTAGCTCGGATCGCCGGAAGATTTGATAAGCACCTTGTCCTTCTCCTGCCCCAGCTTGGTCGTCATGAACCAGGTCGCGCCGTCGTAGTTGCCGATGAACCCTTTGGCGTCGAGCGCGTCGATCACCCGCTGGTTCGCCGACGGCTGCCCCTCGCGGGACTGGTAGAGCGTGTGCTCGTTGAAGAAGGAGTCGTGCGTGATCAAGAGGCGTTCGAGCGTCTTGCGGATCGAGCTGAAGATGACTGCCTCGGCGGCTTCCTTGAAGATCGTCAACTCGTCGGTCGCGGCCAGTCCGTCGCCGTGCTCGATGAAGAGCGTCTCGGCGATTTCGCCGATGTAGTCGCCCTGGTAGTGCGTCTCCGGGAACTCGATCACCTGACCGCACTTTTCGAGGTAGCGGTAGCGCACCGATTCGGCCAGAATCTGCATCTGGCGTCCGGCATCGTTGAAGTAGTACTCGCGCGTCACCTCGTAGCCCTGCGTTTCGAGCAGGTTGGCGATGCAGTCGCCCAAGACGCCGCCGCGTCCACGCCCGATGGTAAGCGGCCCAGTCGGGTTGGCGCTCACGTACTCGACAATCGCTTTCAGTCCCTTGCCAGACTCATTGCAGCCGAACCCCTCGCCCTTTGCGAGCACCTCCTGCGCCGAGCGCATGAAAAAGGCCGGAGCGAGATGGAAGTTGATGAAGCCCGGCCCGGCCACCTCGGTTTTCGTCACCGTGCCTTCAGGAAAGTCGAGCAGGCCGATGAGTTGCCCCGCCAGTTCGCGCGGATTTTTCCGGGCCTCCTTGGCCACAAGGAAGGCGATGTTGGTCGAGAAGTCGCCGAACTTTTTGTCGTTCGGCTTGTCGATCTGAATCTCCTTGTCGGTCTCGATGCCCGCTTTTTGCAGGGCATCCTGAATGAAGGGGAGGAAAAAAGCTCGCATCGGTATGAATCGTTAAGACATGGTTTTGACGGCGCGGTTCAGCTCCAGCAACGCTTCGGGCATGAGTCCGTCGAAATGGTCGATGGTCGTGATGACGTTGTCGAACGCGGCGAACGCCTCGGGCCGGTTGGTCGTCGTGACTGCCACGCAGCTCATTCCAGCTGCGGCGGCGGCTTCCGCGCCGGGCAGGGCGTCCTCGAAGACGATGCACGACGCCGGATCAGCGCCGAGCCGTTCGGCGACCTGCAGGAAGGTCTCCGGATGGGGCTTGCCGTGCCTGACCATGTGCGCTCCGACCACCACCTCGAAGCGTGACGTCAGGCCGGTAAGACCGAGCACGTAGTCGATGTTCTTCGGCCCCGCGCCCGTGCCGATGCCGAGCCGGATGCCGGCGTTTGCCGCGCGGTCGAGGAACGTTTCGAGGCCCGGCATGGCAACGATGGCGTTGCGGTTCATCACGCGGTAGAGAATGTCCTTCAGCTCGGTAAGCCTGTCAGCCTTTTCGGGCGAAATAGACGGATCGAGAAAGTAGCGCAAGACATCGAGGCCCTTCATTCCGGCGGTTTCAACAAGGTAGCGCTCCGGATCGAGGCCCGAAAGGCCGTAGTCGGCAAACAGATCGACCCACGACTGTGCGTGCATTCTCATGTTATCGACCAGCACGCCGTCCATGTCGAAAATGAAGGCTTTCGGCTTGGTATCGTTTTGTATCATCATGCGTTGCTCTCCCCGAGGCTCATCGCCTCTCTGACCTCTTTCATGGTTTCTCCGGCAATCTTTCTCGCTTTGGATTCACCTTCGTACAGAATCTCTTTGACCAGCTCAGGCTGTGCTTCGTAGTGCTTGCGCCGTTCGAGAATCGGAGCCAGCTCCGCCGAAATGTTCGCCGCGCACATCTTCTTGCAATCGACGCAGCCGAGTGCGCCCGAGCGGCATCCGGTCTCGATTTCGACAAGCTGCGATTCGCCGGTAAACTTCTGGTGATAGCTGTAGACCAGGCACACCTCGGGACGACCAGGATCGTTGCGGCGCACCTTCTGCGTGTCGGTCACGGCGGGGCGCATCTTCGCCATCACCTCTTCGGGAGCATCCGAAAGCAGAATGGTGTTACCGAGCGACTTGGACATCTTCGCCTTGCCGTCCAGACCGACCAGACGCGCGAACTTCGTGATCTTCGGTGCGGGTTCGGGGAAGACGTCGCCCAGCTCCGGATGCTGGTAGTGGCTGTTGAACTTGCGGGCGATCTCGCGGGTGATCTCGACGTGCGGAATCTGATCCTCGCCAACCGGCACCACGTTGCCCTTGTAGAGCAAAATGTCCGCCGCCTGCAACACCGGATAGCCGAGGTGGCCGTACACGAGCGAGTCCATGTTCAGGTCGCGCACCTGCTCCTTGAGCGTCGGATTGCGTTCGAGACGTGCGGTGGTGATGAGCATTGAGAAGAGCAGGAACAGCTCGGCGTGCTCCTTGACCTGCGACTGCCGGAACACCAGGCTTTTTTCGGGATCAACTCCCGCCGCCAGCCAGTCGACAAGCATGTCGATGGAGTGCGCATACAGGCTCGACGTATCGAGCGAAGTGGTCAGGCTGTGGTAGTCAGCGATCAGAAAGCAGGTCTCGTAAGCACGGCTTCCGTCGGGATGGAGAAGGTTCTGCTGCGCGATCCAATTTTCAAGTGCTCCGGTGTAGTGACCGAGGTGCAGCTTGCCGGTAGGCCGCATCCCGCTTAAAATCCTTTGTGTCGACATGGGTCGGGTTTGTTGCTCCTGTTTTGCAGGGAATCTCTATGATAGTTATGGCGGGTTGTATTTTCTCTCTTGTCATTCCGAGTCCGACGCAGTCGGGCGAAGAATCAAGAAAGTCACGTAATTTGCAGTTAATCAACAAGTTGCCAGCCAATTCCAAAGACGCTGGATTCTTCACTTCATTCAGAATGACACCACTGCCTGCTTTTGCGCCCCATCCAAAGCTCCTGAAAGGAGATTCTCAGGGACGGTTACGAAGTTATAACAGTTGCTACAAAGAAAAAAGCTTTGTTTTTGTATTTTAACTTCAGAACGCTATATTAGAGTCCTGTTTTTACTTGGGCCAACTAATCGGCGCTGATAAAAACAGGAACATAGCAGAGTTAGGAGAGTAAGTCCTATACAGCATTCTCTTGCCCAACCATGTCAGGTCCGGAAGGAAGCAGCATCCGGTAATGTGAGTGCGTGATATAGTCAGCTTGCTCTCCTTTTTTTATTGTGAAAAATCGGCAAACAGATTCCGGTCGAAATTGAAATCGGAATCAAAATCGATAAACTGAGCGTTCGGGCCTGAGAAATTCAGTGACAAGGCTTTCCTCGCCCGGCTTGTCAGTCCAGCATTACAATTATATCATCAAACAGAAGCATCTAAAATAGTACAGGAGTTACCCATGGAAGAGCGTTCGATGCAGAAAGCAGGATTTCTGAAGGAGCCGATCAAGCACATCGGCATCACCAAACACAACGTCGTGCCAATGGTCGAGGAGATGGCCGACATGGCATTCCAGGCGCGCAACCTGGCCCGCGCGGCCTTCATCGTCGATCTGATGCAGAAAGACAAGGAGTGTGCCGTCATTCTCACCCTCGCCGGCTCGCTCATCAGCGCCGGACTGAAGCAGGTCATCATCGACATGCTCGAGCACAACATGGTTGACGTTATCGTCTCGACCGGCGCGAACATCGTCGATCAGGACTTCTTCGAGGCGCTCGGCTTCAAGCACTGGAAAGGCTCGCAGTTCGTCGACGACTCCGAGCTTCGCGAGCTGGCCATCGACCGCATCTACGACACCTACATCGACGAGGACGAGCTTCGCGTCTGCGACGACACCATAGCCATCATCGCCAACTCGATGCAGCCCGGCGCGTACTCGTCGCGCGAGTTCATCGTCGAGATGGGCAAGTACATCGAAGAGAAGGGACTTGACAAAAACTCCATCGTTTACAAGGCTTACGAGAAGGGCGTGCCGATCTTCTGCCCGGCCTTCTCCGACTGCTCCGCCGGTTTCGGCCTGGTGCACCACCAGTGGCACAATCCCGACCAGCACGTTTCCATCGACTCGGTCAAGGACTTTCGCGAGCTGACCAAAATCAAGATCGAGAACGACAAGACCGGCATCTTCATGATCGGCGGCGGCGTTCCGAAGAACTTTACGCAGGACATCGTTGTTGCGGCTGAGGTACTCGGCTACGAGAATGTTTCAATGCACACCTACGCCGTGCAGATCACCGTAGCCGACGAACGCGACGGCGCACTCTCCGGTTCAACGCTCAAGGAGGCCAGCTCGTGGGGCAAGGTTGACACAGTGTACGAGCAGATGGTCTTCGCCGAAGCCACTGTTGCCATGCCGCTCATCGCCGGTTACGCCTATCACAAGCGCAACTGGGAAGGCCGCCCGGCCCGCAACTTCAACGCCATGCTCGACGCCAAACCCGTTAACGCCTGAGGAGGCCCTATGAAATTTTTTATCGACACCGCAAGTCTCGACGAAATCAAGGCCGCCAATGAACTTGGCGTGCTCGACGGCGTCACGACCAACCCGTCGCTGATCGCCAAGATCGTCAAAGACTCGACCAACTTCACCTACGCCGACTTCAAGGCGCACATCGCCAAAATCTGCGAAATCGTCGATGGCCCGGTCAGCGCCGAGGTCACCACGCTCAAAGCCGGAGAGATGATCGCCCAGGGCGAGGAGCTTGCGGCCATTCACAAGAACATTGTCGTCAAGTGCCCGCTCACCGTGGACGGCCTGAAAGCGATCAAGCACTTCTCGTCCAACGGCATCAAGACCAACGCCACGCTGGTCTTTTCGCCCACGCAAGCCTTGCTCGCCGCCAAAGCCGGAGCTGACTTCGTCAGCCCGTTCGTCGGACGGCTCGACGACATCAGCACCTCCGGCATGGAACTGGTACGCCAGATCGTCACGATTTACGACAACTACGGCTACCTCACCGAAGTGATCGTCGCCAGCGTGCGTAACCCGCTGCACGTCGTTGAATCGGCGATGGTCGGGGCCGACATCGCCACCATCCCGTACAGCGTCATCAAACAGCTCGCCAACCACCCGCTGACCGACAAAGGGTTGGAGAAGTTTATGGAAGATGCCGCTGTGATGAAGCCATAAGGCGCGAAAGCATCTGCCTTTTCAAAAGCCGGACATGTGAGCATGTCCGGCTTTTTTGTTGAAATTCTGGCAGTTGACAAGACAATAAGCTCCGCCCAAAGCTTTCGGGACGCGTCCTGCCCGGATTTATTCTGCCCGCTCGAAACAGGCCACGGTCTCGATGTGGTTCGTCTGCGGAAACATGTCCACCGGTTGGGCGGACGTCATGCGGTAGCCTCTCGCCGCGATCTCTTTGCCGTCGCGGGCGAGGTTGTCGGGGTTGCAGCTGACGTAAACAATGCGTTCGGGCTGGAGCTTGAGCATGGTGTCGAGTGCTTTGGGGTGCATTCCGGCGCGCGGAGGGTCGGTAACAATAATGCGCGGTTTGGCGTAGGGTTCGAGCGCCTCCTGCATGGCGTGGAAATTCTTGAGGTCGGCTTGGAAGAAGACGGTGTTCGAGAGGCCGTTGAGTTCGGCGTTCATCTCGGCATCCTTGACGGCACTTTCGACCACCTCGATGCCGATCGCCTGCTTACAGTGGCGGGCGAGGTAGAGCGTGATGGTGCCAGTGCCGCAGTAGAGGTCATAGACCGTATCCTCCGGAGTGATGCCGCCGACAGCGATGATCTGGTCGTAGAGCGTTTCGGCCTGGCGGGTGTTGGTCTGGAAAAAGGAGTTGGCCGAAATCCGGAAGTCGAGGTCGCCGAGCCGTTCGGTGACGTAGCCGTCGCCGCTGATGACGTACTCTTGCTCGCCGGTGGCGACGGTGTTCTTGCGCGTGGTGACGTTGTTGAGCAGCGTCATCTGCTGTTCCGGCATGGCCGCTTCGAGCCGCTCTTTGAGCGCCTGCATCAGCGCCTTGTCGTACCATGAGGTGACGATGTTGACCATCAACTGCTCATGGCGTTCGCTGTAGCGGAGCATAAGGTTACGCAGGTAGCCTTCGTGCGCCTTGGCGGCGTAGGGCTCGAGACCGCGTTCGATGGCGAAGTCACGCAAGACGTTCAGCACCCGGTTCATACACTCCTTGGCGAGGTAGCAGGTGTCGAGGTCGAGCACCTTCTCGAAGTTGCCCGGCGCGTGGAAGCCGAGGGCGAAGGTTTTCGGCTTGGCAAGCTGATCACTGTCGATCTCCGACTGGAGCAGGTAGCGCATGTTGGAGCAGGAGAACTCCACCTTGTTGCGGTAGTGCAGCGCGTCTGGCGCGGCAAGCACCGGACGGACGTCGGGACTCTCAAAACCGCCGATGTGCTCCAGCGAGTCCGTCACCTTTTTGTGCTTGTAGCGAAGCTGCGCCTCATAGCTGACGTGCATCCACTTGCATCCGCCGCAGGAGCCGAAGACCGGGCAGACTGGCTCAACGCGATCCGGCGACGCTTCGAGCACCTCGATGGCCCGTGCTTCGAGGTAGCGCGACTTGACCTTGTAAATTTGCGCCGAAACGCGGTCACCGGGGGCGAGAATGCCGGAGACCATCACCCCCATGCCCTCGGTGGTTTTGCCGAAGCATTTGTCTTTCTCGGCGTGGTCAGTGATGGTGAGTTCGATGATGTCGCCTTTTCTGTAGCGGATTTCCTGTTGTTCCAATGGAGTGTGCAATAAGCGCTCCGCAGGGGAGTCGCGGTGAATCAATACTGTGCAATGAGTGGCGGCCCCGAGAGCAGTGCTGCGCCGAACACGCCCGCGCTGTCGCCAAGCATCGGCGGCAGGAGCGGAATGTCGAACGAGCGGTTGAAAACGTTGGCGGCAATCGCCTGCCGCGCCTCCGGGGAGTAGAGCTGGCGGATGTTGCCCACGCCGCCGCCGATGATGACCAGGTCGGGATCGAGAATGTTGATAACCGTCGCCAGCGCCACGCCGAATTTCGAAACGAGCCGCTCGATGGTCTGGCGTGCGAAGCGGTCGCGCCCCGTCGAGGCGGCGATCTCTTGCAGCGACGCCTTTCGCCCGCTGAGGGCCGCGTAGTGGCGCTCGAGTGCCGGGCCGGAGACGACCGTCTCGACGCAGCCGCGCCGACCGCAGTAGCACGCCGCGTGCTCGCCCGGCAGCGGGTTGTGCCCCCACTCTCCGGCGATGCCGTGCGCGCCCCGGATGATCCGGCCATCGCGGACGATGCCCCCGCCCACGCCGGTGCCGAGAATGATACCGAAAGCTGTCGCGCCTGGCCGCGCCATCTCGTCGCGCCCCGCGCCGAGCATCGACTCGGCGAGCGCAAAGCAGTTCGCGTCGTTGTCGATCACCACCTCCAGCCGGAGCGCCTCTTGCAGATCGCGCAAGAGCGGCATTCCGTTCAGGCAGATCGTGTTCGAGTTGCTGATGACGCCGTCGCTACCATCGGCGCGCCCGGGCGTGCCGATGCCTATCTTCTCCGGCAGGCCGAGTCCCGACTTCTCGGCCATCGTCCCGACGAGGCTTTTGATCTGCATGAGAATATGGCCGTACCCCTGCTCTTGCCCGGTCGGAATGCGATGGCGAATGAGAGGGCGCAACTCGCTGTCGAGGATCACCCCCTCGATCTTGGTGCCGCCGAGATCGATTCCCCAGCGATTCATTCCGAGCCCTCCCTCTGCATCACTCGCCGGTGCACCACGTTCTTGACGATCCAGGCGAACGCCGTGTAGATCACCGCCGCGCTGGCAAGACCAATCACGACGCCGCCAAGCACATCGCCAGGATAGTGCACGCCGACGTAGATTCGCGAGAAAGCGACCATCGAGGCGTAAGCGATCACCATCACAGTGAAGACTTTATCAACCGTTTCGCCCCGCCAGAAGAAGAGCCACACAAGGCTGGCGATGGCCGTCAAATTGGCCGCGTGCGAGGAGGCAAACGACCAGGAGTGCGACTGATCGACGAGAAGACGTACCCCTTCGAGCGCGAAGCAGGGACGAACGCGATGAAAAAGCGACTTCATGATACCGGATGCGGTGTAGTCGGCGATGCCGACAGCGAAAAGAAGAAGGGGAATGACGAAGAGTGCGTCTTTTCCCTTTCTGACAAGAATGAAGAGTGCGAGAAGCACCAGGATATGGACAGAGTGCTTCGGGCTGGTCAGAAACGGCATCAGGTCGTCCAGCGCCGGAGTGGCCAAGCTATGGTTCAGGAGCTGGAAAAGCCGAGCATCCGCCTGTTCGAGACCGCCCATCGTGGGTTACTTTTTCTTCCCTCCCTTTTTGGCAGACTGAGCCGGTTTGGTGGCGGCGGCGACCTGCATGGCGGCGGCAGCCTTCTCCTCGTCGGTGATGGTGGCGTTCATGTAGGCCTGCTGGGCGACGCTGAAGATGTTGAACATCAGATAGTAGAGCGCCAGGCCCGCCGGCATGTTGTTGAAAAAGAACAGCATCATGGCCGGGAACAGCCACATCATGATCTTCGTCTGCTCGTTTGACTGGGCGTTCGGCGTGATCTTCTGCTGGAAGAAAACGGTCACGGCCATCAAAATCGGCATGATCGCGATGTGGTCGCCGTAGAGCGGCAGCTTGAAGGCGAAATGGTACACCGAGTCGGGCACGGAAAGATCCTTCACCCAGAGGAAGCCGTGCTGGCGAAGCTGGATCGAGGAGCGGAAGACGTAGAACATCGCGAAGAGCAGCGGCATCTGGATCACCGTCGGCAGGCAGCCGCCAAGCGGATTGACGCCTGCTTCCTTGTAGATGCGTCCGAGTTCGCTTTGCAGCTTGGCCGGGTTGTCCTTGTACTTCTCCTGAAGCTCCTTCATCACGGGCTGAAGCGCCGACATCTTCTTCATCGACTTGGTCGAGGCCAGCGACAGCGGCCAGGTGACCAGCTTGATGAGGAAGGCGAAGATGATGATGATAAGACCGTAGTTGGTCACATATTTGTTCATCCAGTTGAAGATCGGCAGAATCAGGTATTCGGCGAAGGGACGGGTCAGCCAGTCCCAGCCGAAGTCCATGATCTTTTCGAGATCGGCGTTCAGCGACTTGACCGTGTTGTAGTCGAGCGGGCCGACGTAGAGACGGTAGTGGTCATCGACGCTCTGCTGACCGGCGGGGAAGCTCATTTTCAGCGCCGCGACATAGTTCTTGAAATCGCTGCCATCCTTTTTGGTGCCGTGCAGATAGATGCCATCGGTGGTGCGCTGCGGCATGATGGCCGCGACAAAATATTTGTTCCTGACGGCAACCCACTGCGCCTTGCCGGACTCCTCATCCTGCCAGGTTTTTTTGGCGTCCTTGGCATCGAGCTTGACCACGCTACCACCAAGGTAGGCACTGGCAATGGCGTTGTGCGACTCGTCAACCTGGTCTTTTTCCGAGTAGTTCAGTCCGCCGTCCCAGTCGAGCTGGTACTCGTTTCCGGCGATGGACGAGCCGAAACCGTTGAGCTTCAGATCGTAATCGACCACGTAGCTGTCGCCCGTGAAGGTGTAGGTGATCTGGATGCTGCGCGTGGCATCGACATCGAGCACATAACTGACGGACAGCTTCTCTTTGCCGGTCACGGTTTCGGTGGTTTTGGCATCGAGGCTGCGGAAATAGAGATCGCGGGTATCGATCTTCTTGCCGTCACTGCTGAGGAACAGCATGGAGAGCGCGCCCTTGTCGCTGGCGGAGATCAGGTTGAAGGGCTTGCGGTTGCCATCGAGATGCTTTTTGAGCACCAGCGACTTCAGGGTCGCGCCCTTCGAGGAGAGGGTTGCCGTGAACAGATCGTTGCTGACGGTGATGGTCTTTTCCGTGCCGACGGAGGCCTGGGCGAAGGAACCGAGGCTGTCAGCCCTGGCCGCAGCCGCCACTGCCGCCGACGGGGCGGGCAATGCCGCCGCAGGTGTTTTCTGAACCGCCTCTCGCGATGCCGCCGCTTTTTCGAGTCCCAGCTTCTGCTCAGGCTTCATGAACTGTAGCCATACGATCATGATTGCAGCAATCAGGGCAAAGCCTATCACCGAATTTCTGTCCATTACTTCGAATCTTTTGAATTACCTGCGGATTTCACTGATTTTGGCGGTACCGGATCATAGCCGCCTTTTGAAAACGGATTGCAACGAAGCACCCTCCAGACGGTCAGCCAGGAGGCGTAGAAAAAATTGTGCTGCCGGAACGCCTCGATAGCGTAGTTGGAACAGGTGGGATGGTACTTGCAGGAGGGGCCAAGCAGCGGAGAAATGAATGACTGGTAAAATCGTATCAGGAGAATCGGCACGATGTTCAACAGCTGGCCAGGGGTTTTGCCGTTGTGTTCCGTCCCGTGATGCTGTTGATTGCCCGTATTACTCAATCCTGTCACCCTCCCGCGTTTGCGGCAGCCTGTTCGATAGAAGATTTTTCAGCATGTGCCGAATTTCAGCCCGGAACCGCTCAAGCGATGGAATGGCATCGGCCCGAGCCCGGTATAAAAACGCCAGCATCACCTGATGATCGCCTTTGCCGGCGTCGAATGCAAGCGCTCTGGTCAAAATATTTTTTTCGAGCCGGTAAGCCTCACGCATCAGTCGTTTGATCCGGTTGCGGTCAACGGCTCTCGGAACCAGCTTTTTGCCAACCGTGAACAGCACCCTCACTGGTATCCGGGGTGCCTGCTCAACCGGCCGTGAAGCAGAATAGATCAACAGGAGAAAACCGCCCTTTAGACGGCCACCCTGGCTAAACAGACGGGAAACAGCGCTTTTTCCCCGGGCTATTTCTCCCCTTGGCAGGGCATTGGTTCGTTTTTCAGAAAGCATGCCCGGATACACGCAAATCCGCCCGGAAGTGAAACCGAAGCCCCGTTCCGGCCAGTGAGTTAACGTTTCGAAGCACTCATCGAGCTGCTGACACTCAGGGAGTGACGGCCCTTGGCACGACGGGCAGACAAAACCTTGCGTCCATTCTTGGTAGCCATTCTCTGCCTAAAGCCATGCTTGTTTCTTCTCTTCCTGTTGCTCGGCTGAAATGTCCTTTTCATCTCTTCAAAACTCCTCTCGAATGATTGTTTAAAATTACAGGACTTTCAATTTATCATTTTAGTCACAGATAAACAAGAGATGCCACATTTCTCGCACTTACCAACACCATCAACCCCACAACCTATCCACAGTGTTGATAAGTTGTGGATAAAAAAACACTAAACTGCCCAAACCCAAGCAAGACCGATGCGG
The DNA here is from genome assembly GCF_000006985.1 of Chlorobaculum tepidum TLS. Taxonomy (NCBI): domain Bacteria; kingdom Pseudomonadati; phylum Chlorobiota; class Chlorobiia; order Chlorobiales; family Chlorobiaceae; genus Chlorobaculum; species Chlorobaculum tepidum. Next base: position 3,091 of record NC_002932.3, on the reverse strand, counting down.
AGAGGCATCAACACATGTTGACAACTTTTACAAGAAAACAGATAAACCACAATAAATAAAAGAGATAGAATGTTGATATGTTCGTAAGCAAAAGAGGCTTCATCCACCCCAAAAATCAGAAGCAGGATTGTTTTTTGTCCACCGAAAGCCGTACCTTGTAAACAGAAAATGTTGATGAATCACCGAAACAACGCATCTCACAGCCAATTCCCATGTCTGATACGATCCAGCAAGAAGCTCCGGACAACCTACAAGTAACCCCGACGCATGGTCGATCATTTGCGGAGAAGGTATGGAGTGCCTGCCTTGGACTTATCCAGGAGAACATCAACACGCTTGCTTTCAAAACCTGGTTCCTGCCAATCAGACCTCTTTCATTTTCGGGTAGCGAACTGACCATCGAGGTACCGAGCCAGTTTTTCTATGAGTGGATCGAGGAGAACTATTCGGTGCACGTCAAGCAGGCGCTCCGGCAGGTGATCGGTCCGGAGGCGAAGCTGATGTACTCCATCGTGATAGACAAATCACAGGGGCAGCCGGTGACCATCGAATTGCCGCACCAGATCGATGCCGCGCCAGCGGAAAGATCGGTCCGGCCTGAGGCGCCTGGTCAAAAAGCCTCCGCCGAACGTGAACGGCTCGAGATCGCACGCCCCAGATTCGAGAGCAACCTCAATCCGAAATACACCTTTTCGACGCTTGTCAGGGGAGATTGCAACTCTCTGGCATTTGCCGCATCCAAATCGATCGCCCAGAACCCGGGACAAAATGCCTTCAACCCGCTGGTCATTTACGGCGGCGTTGGACTCGGCAAGACCCATATGATGCAGGCTATTGGCAACTCGGTACTTGAAAACCGCATCACTGACGCCGTGCTGTACGTTTCAAGCGAAAAGTTCGCCATCGATTTTGTCAACGCCATCCAGAACGGCAACATCCAGGAGTTCTCCGCGTTCTACCGAAACATCGACGTCCTGATTATCGACGACATCCAGTTTTTCGCGGGCAAGGAGAAGACGCAGGAGGAGATATTCCACATCTTCAACACCCTGCACCAGTCCAACAAGCAGATCATCCTGTCGGCAGACCGGCCAATCAAGGAGATCAAGGGCATCGAAGACCGCCTCATATCCCGTTTCAACTGGGGCCTCTCCACAGACATCCAGGCGCCGGATTACGAAACCCGCAAGGCGATCATCCAGAGCAAGCTCAAGCAGAGCGGCGTCAGTCTGGATCCGGTAGTCATTGAGTTTATCGCAACCAACGTCACCAGCAACGTCAGGGAACTCGAAGGGTGCATCGTCAAGCTGCTAGCGGCCCACTCGCTCGACAACCAGGAGATCGACCTCCAGTTCGCCAAATCGACGCTCAAGGACATCATCCGGTACAACACCAAACAACTGACTCTCGAAACCATTGAAAAAGCGGTCTGCTCCTATTTTTCGATCACCTCGAACGACCTGAAAGGGAAATCGAAAAAAAAGGAGATCGCCGTCGGACGGCAGATTGCCATGTACCTGTCGAAGGACATGACCGACTCATCGCTCAAGACCATCGGCCTTCACTTCGGCGGACGCGATCACTCCACGGTCATTCACGCCCTGAACACCATCGAAAAAAAGATCGCAGCTTCCAACGAAGAGCGAAAGAAGATCGAGGAGTTGAGAAAAAGGATCGAAATCATGTCGATGTAACCTGTGTATAACCTGTTCAAAACCTGTTGGCGCAATCTTGATTTCAGGGGAGTTATCAACACTGTGGGGTTGCCGCATGAAATCACCAACAAACCGTCAACTGCCCTGTGGAGGGAAATAAACACACTATCCACAGAAGATGGAAGAGAAATTAAGAACACAACGTATTATAAAATAACATTTTAATGAGTCTCATTGCTCCCCTGTCCAGATTTCCACAAGCTCAACAACAACAACAAATCTTTTATATAAAAATAAAGATTGTAAGAAGATGAAATTCAATACGACCATCAAACGACTGCAGGAAGCTGTAAACAAGGTTATTCTCGCCGTTCCGGCAAAATCACTCGATGCCCGGTTCGACAATATCAACCTGACCCTCGAGAACGGAATGCTTACCATGTTTGCGACTGATGGTGAGCTGTCGATCACCACGAACTGCGATGTGGCTTCAACCGACAAGGGCAACATTGCCATCCGAGCCAGAACCTTGCAGGATTTTCTGCGCAGCATGTACGAAACTGACGTCACCTTCGACATCGAGCGCCAGTCGATCGGTGAACTCGGCACCATTCATATTGCCACTGACAAGGGTCGTTATCGCATTCCGTGCACCTTCACCACGAAACCGGAAAGTCAGAAGCGGAATTTCGATCTCTCGATTGAGCTTCAGCAAAACGAGCTTCAGGACATGATTCATAAAACACTGTTCGCGTGCAGTGTCGATGGCATGCGCCCAGCGATGATGGGTGTACTGTTCGAATTCGATGAAGAGTATATCACCGCTGTTTCAACCGATGGACATCGACTCGTCCGCTGCCGAAAGAAACCCGGGGTGACAGTGGCTGAAAAGCAGAAGATCGTCGTGCCGGCAAGGGTACTGTCAATCATTCAGAGAATGCTGACAAACGAAGAGGTGAAAATGACGATTGACTCAGAGCGTCGGAATGTCAAGTTCAAAACTGCTACCATGGAATTAGAGTCAGCACTCATTGTCGAACCGTATCCCAATTACGAGGCGGTGATACCGGTTGAAAACGAAAAGCAGCTTGTGACGGACCGTTCGCAGTTGCACGATTCGGTTAAAAGGGTCGGACGCTTTTCAAGCATCGGTGACCTGAAGATCAGCGCACAGGATTCACAGATCAAGGTGATGGCTGAAAACGCCAGTGAGGGTGAATCTGCACAGGAAGAGCTGCCGTGTACGTTCACCGGTGAAGAGATCACGATCGGTTTTAATGCAAAGTTTGTCGAAGCCGCCCTGTCTCATATCGAAACCGAACAGGTCTCCATCGAAATGAGCAGCCCGACAACGGCTGTGTTGTTCAAACCGAAATACGAGGAGCGCCAGGACGATCTGATCATTCTGGTGATGCCGGTCAGAATCAACAATTGAC